>NZ_CEZJXU010000123.1:0-5684 GCF_983023055.1 Dethiosulfatibacter sp.
ATTGCAGGTGATGATACAGTTTTTGTAGCATGCAAAAGTCTTGAATCTGTAGATGAAATAATCAACAATTTGTACAGTATAATAAACTAGGGAGGAAACAATGCTTCTCAATCTTAGTGTAATGAACTTTATCATATTCGAGAAAATTTTCATAGATTTCACAAAAGGCTTCAACGTGTTTACAGGGGAAACCGGTGCCGGCAAGTCAATGATAATAGATTCCTTGAATCTGCTTTTGGGAGGCAAATCCAATAAGAACTTTGTAAGAAATGGAAGCTCCAAGGCGGTTGTTCAGGGGAGCTTTTTTATTGAAAAAAAATCGCCTCTTGTTGACATTCTTGCTGAGAACAACATAGATGTCGAAGACGGCACAATTATCATTACCAGGGAAGTCCACAACAACGGACGCTCCACAGCGCGAATCAATGATATTATGATAAATATATCATATTTGAAAAGGATATCGAAATACCTTCTGGATATACATGGACAGTACGAGCAACAGTCCATACTTAGCAGCGATGAACACATTATTATTCTTGACAAGATGTGTGGCGAAGAACTGGCTTTAATATTGAAGGAATATACTGGAAAGTTTTTATATTACAAGAATATAAAGTCGGAACTTAAATTCCTTGAAGAGAACAGCAGGGACAAGTACGCTAAAATCGACTATCTCAAGTATCAAATAAGTGAAATAGAAGATGCGTCACTGAATGTCGGTGAAGACATGGAACTTTTGGAAGAACTATCCGTATTGTCAAATATTAATGAAATAAAGGTGAATTTAAACAATTCATTGAATATAATTAACGGAGAAGGCAATTCAGTAATAGAAAACCTTTCAAAATCAATAGGATTATTGAGAAAGGTTTCCCGATTCGATTCCAAGATAATCGAATTTGATGAAACCTTGGGAATTATCATGGACAACTGTCAGGAACTTGCATATGACATCGCAAGTTATACAGAAGAAAAGGATGTTGATGAGGAAAGATTATGTTTTTTAACTGAAAGACTTGACCTCTTGAATAACCTGAAGCGAAAATACAATATGGAAACAAATGAAATAATTTCCTTTAAGGAAAAAGCAGAAGCTGAACTTTCAGAACTTCTAGACCTTGAAAATATTATTTCGGAAAAAAAATTGAAACTGAAAAATATTGTTATGGAAATGGAAATACTGTCCGACAGCATGAAAAAAGCTAGAAATAAAAAGGCTGCAAATATTGAAAAGCTTATAGAAAATCAACTTCATTCTCTAAATATGAAGGATGCAAGATTCAAGGTAGCAGTAGATGATACAGAGGATTTCAATAGCTATGGCAGAAATAGTATTGTATTCCATATCTCCACAAATCTTGGCATGGAGCTAATGGAGCTAGAAAAGATACTTTCCGGAGGGGAGGTTTCTAGAATCATGCTTGCAATTAAGTCTATCATCAATGAAATAGACGATATTCCAACGATGATATTTGATGAAATAGATTCCGGCATCAGTGGAAGAACAGCCCACCTTGTAGGCAACAAGATAAGCAGACTATCAAAGACTCACCAGATAATTTGTGTAACACACTCTCCTCAGATATCTTCAGCAGCTGATACACATTTCAGAATAGAGAAAAAATCCGATAATGATAAAACCTGGTCTTCTGTAGAAAAGCTGAACAGGGAAGAGAGAATCAATGAGGTTGCCAGACTATTAAGCGGTCTTGATATTACAGAAACTTCTGTTAAGAATGCAGAAGAGTTAATTAAAACTATAAAATAACGGAGAAAACCATGATAGAAAAAACTATATCAACCAAAAGAATTTATGATGGAAAGATTCTTAACTTGAGAGTAGATGAGGTCCTTCTTCCAAACAATAAAACATCACAGCGTGAAATTATAGAGCACAACGGCGCAGTAGCAATGGTGGCTGTAAATGATGATAACGAACTTCTATTGGTGAAGCAGTACAGAAAGGCTGTTGAAGAGGTAATAATAGAAATACCAGCAGGAAAACTAGAGTTGAATGAAGATCCTGATGAATGTGCCAGAAGAGAACTTATTGAAGAAACTGGTTTTAAACCAAACAAAATTACAAGGATGTTTGATCTTTCAACTTCTCCAGGATTTTGTACTGAAATAATACATATATATCTGGCAGAAGATTTAGAAGAAGCATTTCTTGAATGCGACGACGATGAATTTATTGAGGTTGTTAAAATGAATATTGACGAAGCTGTAAACATGATAAGCACGGGAGAAATAACCGATTCAAAAACTATAGCAGGCTTGCTTTACTATAAAATCAATCATACAAATTAAACTACTGCATACTCAAGAAAGCAGCTTTGCTGCGTTAACCGCATAACACCAACGCTTCAAGGGGTTATGCATATTTAACTTTCCAAAGCTAATATAAAATGTGGTATTATATAGATGGTACTATATATGGTACCGGAGGTAAAAATGAATGAACATATAAAGAAATATGCAGAATACCTTGAGAAGAGAAAGACTTTGTCTAAAAATACTTCTTCCGCATATATAAGGGATCTGACAAGTTTCAACACATATATAGAACAAAGCTATGACAGAGATTTGACTGATGTTACAAAGACAATGATTTTGACCTACGTATTAGACATGCAGAAAAAATCCAAGAATGCCTCTACCGTATCAAGAGGCCTTTCGTCAATAAAATCCTTTTACAAATATCTTGAAAACGGAAGAATAATAGAAAAAAATCCGTCAAATGGTATTCAGGCACCCAGGATTGAAAAAAAAATGCCTCGATTCCTTACTGTTGAAGAAATTGAAAAGCTGTTGGAAGTGCCTGATGTGGACACTGTCAAAGGCTGCAGGGATAAGGCAATGCTTGAACTCTTGTATTCCACTGGAATAAAGGTAAGTGAACTTCTTGATTTGAAAATCAGTTCATACTCCAAATACAGTGACAGTTTGAGGATTGTCAAGTCGAAAAACTCTAGACATGTACCTGTTGGCGAGACAGCAAAAAAACATCTTGAAATGTATATGGATGAATATAGACAGTCCTTGAATCCTGAAGAGGGTGAGGATACGCTTTTTCTTAATGTAAAGGGAAAGAGTATGTCCAGGCAGGGCTTTTGGAAGATCATTAAGAGCTATGCAAAATCCGTAAACATCCAAAAGGATATTACCCCACAGATTATCAGGAACTCCTTTGTTGTACACCTTTTGCAGAACGGAGCTGACGTAGGAACTCTTAATTCACTTTTCGGTCAAAACAGCATAAGCATGATACAGTCTTATTTGAAGAGCAGACAAAACAAAACTTTTGAAATTTATAAAAGGACACATCCAAGATCTTAAGGAGGTAACATATGTTTAACAGAGTTATTCTTATAGTTTTAGATAGTGTAGGTGTGGGGGCAATGCCCGATGCCGTCGATTACGGAGATGAAAACAGTAATACAATTCTTCATGTCTATGAAGGGAATGAGGATTTCCATCTTGAAAATCTTGAAAAGATGGGTTTAACCTATATTCTAGGACTTGAAGATATAAAGAATTATGATATTATAACAAATGGTATATATGGAAGACTTCTGGAACTGTCAAATGGCAAGGACACAACAACAGGCCACTGGGAAATAGCAGGAATAATATCTGAAGATTCTTTCCCTACATATCCCAATGGATTTCCGGATGAAGTAATGGATGAATTCGTCAAGAAATCAGGAAGAGGATACCTAGGAAACAAAACTGCTTCCGGAACTGAAATAATTGAAGAACTAGGCAGGGAGCATATGGAAACAGGAAAACTCATCATATATACTTCCGCTGACAGTGTTTTCCAGATTGCAGCCCACGAGGATATAGTGCCTCTTGAGGAGCTCTATGACATATGCAAAAAAGCAAGAAAGATGCTTGCTGGAAAGCATGGCGTTGGAAGAGTCATAGCAAGACCTTTTGAAGGAAGCCCAGGTTCTTTAAAGAGAACTGAAAACAGAAGGGACTTTTCACTACCTCCTACTAGGAAGACAATGCTTGATCTTCTTAAGGAGAATGGACTTGATGTTGTAGCAATAGGAAAAATCGAAGACATTTTTGCCCATGTTGGAATAACCAAGGCACTTCATACTACAAACAATAAAGATGGAGTAGAAGCAACAATAGATGAAATCAAAAACGAGTCAAAAGGACTCATATTTACAAATCTTGTGGATTTTGACATGCTGTATGGTCACCGAAACAATGTGCAAGGCTACGGTGAAGCGTTGAAATATTTTGATTCAAAGCTTCCTGAAATACTTGCAGCAATGAAGGATGACGACCTATTGATGATAACTGCAGATCACGGATGCGATCCATCAACGGATAGTACAGACCATTCAAGAGAATATGTTCCTCTATTGTGTTACTGTAAAAATATAATTTCAACTGATATGAAAACAATGAAGGGATTCAATACCATTGCAAGTACTGTGCTGGATATATTTAATATTGAAAATGATATTGAAAGTAAAAGCATATTAAAAGATCTGGTCAGGAGCTGATATTATGAGAGTTTATGATTTGATAACCAAGAAGAAGCATGGAGTAAAGCTTTCAAAGGAAGAAATAAATTATATAATTGAAGGATATGTTTCCGGCGATATTCCGGACTATCAAATATCATCACTTCTCATGGCCATATACTTCAAGGGAATGGACCTTGAAGAAACCATAGACCTTACTGAAGCAATGATAAATTCAGGAGATGTGGTGGACCTTTCCCATATAAAAGGAATAACAGCGGACAAACACAGTACTGGCGGTGTTGGAGACAAGACATCCCTTGTACTTCTACCACTTATGGCATCCTGCGGACTTAAAGTTTCTAAAATGTCAGGAAGGGGCCTTGGACATACTGGAGGTACCTTGGACAAGCTTGAATCTATTCCAGGATTCAACATCAACCTTACAAAGGAAGAAATGTTTTCTGTAGTTAACAGTGTTGGCTTTGCAATAGCAGGTCAGACAGCAAACCTGGTTCCTGCAGATAAGAAGCTTTATGCCTTGAGGGATGTAACTGCAACAGTTGACAATATATCATTGATTGCCAGCTCCATTATGTCGAAAAAAATAGCATCTGGAGCCGATAATATAATACTTGATGTAAAGATAGGCAGCGGCGCCTTCATGAAAGATATAGATCATGCTGTAAAACTTGCTGAAACCATGGTAAGCATAGGCAAGGGCTTTAACAGAAATGTAGGTGTCGTACTTACAAACATGGAAGAACCCCTTGGCAAGGCAGTAGGAAATTCACTGGAAGTTATTGAAGCAGTAAATACGCTGAAGGGCAATGGACCTGAAGATTTCACAGAGCTTTGTATATTCCTTAATTCTGTTATGCTTAAGCTTACGGGAATAGTATCAAATATTGAAGAAGGCAGATTAAAGACAAATGAAGTTCTTGAATCTGGCAAATCACTTGAAAAATTCAGAGAGTTCATATCTTCTCAAGGTGGAAATATTGAATATATTGATGAAACAAATAAATTCAATTCTTCAACATATTCTTATGGAATGGTTTCTCCTGAAGACGGTTATATTGAAGCAATAGATGCCGAAAAGATAGGTATCTGTTCCTTGATGTCTGGTGCAGGTAGGGAGACAAAAGAATCAGAAATAAATTATTCCGCCGGAATTTTCCTTTGTAAAAAAAC
>NZ_CEZJXU010000124.1:0-5666 GCF_983023055.1 Dethiosulfatibacter sp.
GAGTGGAACTTACAAACGAAGAATTTTATGAAAAACTAGGCGAATCAGAACAGCTTCCAACAACTTCACAGGTCAATCCTGGAGAGTTCGTGGAAATTTTCAACGAAATCCTCGATGCAGGAGACGAAGTTATAGGAATATTCATTTCCACTGGACTTAGCGGAACTTATGGTTCAGCAGAAATTGCCAGGGACATGATTAAGTCTGACAATATACATATCATTGATTCAAAGGGAGTTACAGCAATGACAAGTCTCATGTCCATAGAAGCTTCAAAAATGGCAGAAAAGGGCAAAAGCGCTTCTGAAATAATGGGAATCCTTGAGAAGATGGTAGAAAACATGCAAACCAGGTTTATAATAGATACCCTTGAATATCTTGTAAAAGGTGGCAGGCTTTCAAAGGCTCAAGGAGCCATTGGAGGGCTGTTAAATGTCAAACCCATAATAAGAGTCGAAGGAGTAGTTGAAGCAGTCACAAAGGTAAGAGGAAGAGCCAAGGGGATAAAGTACCTTATGGACTGGCTCTACAGTGAACAGTTCGACCTTTCAGACAAGACAGTCTTCATTGTAAACTCAAACGACCAGGCTTTCAGCGACAAGCTTAAAGCATCACTTCTTGAAAACTTCAAAGTGGGAGAAATTCTTGAAGCGCAGATCGGTGCAGTTGTAGGAACCCATGCTGGTCCCGGATGTTCGGGAGTGGTTTTCTGCGATATGGATATGGAATAATTCAAAAGCCCGAAAAAGTCATCTTTACTATTTGAAACATACGATGTTTTTCAGTACATTAACAAATAAATAATTTGGAGGTGTCATATGGATACATTCAATATTCTCCTTGTGGAGAACAATAAAGAGGATATAAAGATTATATCCGATACACTTAATAAAATAAATACTTGCAATATATATACATGTTCAAATGGTAAAGAGGCTCTTGATCTCATTGGCAGGAAGAATTTCAACATAATAATGACCAATATGGATCTTCCTGACTTCAAAGGGTATGACTTCATAGATTCAATGAGGAAGATTTTCAAGACAAACACCATACCTGTTATTGCCATTTCAAACAATCCCCTTAATTTTTATAATAAGAAACAAGGTTATAAGCTTGATGTACTGGATTTCCTGGTAAAGCCCTTTAACAAATACAAACTCCTCGACGACATTTATAGATTTTTGAATTCATCAAGGATTATCCACGATCTGACTGAAGAGCTTACAGCCATAAATGATGAGCTTAGGATGCAGAATATTGTTCTCACCAATACCTATAAAAAGATAGAGCACCTTACTTTTCACGACAGTCTTACAAATACATTCAACAGGACATATTTCGACAATCTTGTAGCCGGTGGTACTCTAAAAAGAATGCTTCCTTTAAGCATTCTCATGGCTGACATGAACAATTTGAAACTGATCAACGATGCCTTCGGCCATCAAAAAGGCGACAGGCTTATTAAGGATGCTGCAGACTATCTGGCCAGTAATTTCAGGGACGACATAATCATAAGGTGGGGTGGAGACGAGTTTTTGATCCTCATGTCGAACACCGACTACTCCACAGCCCAAAAAATCGTATCAAGAGTCGGTGACAAGTATTTCAAGGTAAGCAATGATTTTCTTAAGCCCCACATGGCTGTAGGTCTTTCCACCCTCGAAAATAAAGATGAAGATATTTCCGAAGCAATCAAGAATGCGGAAAACAGAATGTACCGAAACAAGATGATGGACAATAAGAGCTACAGAAGCTCCATTGTCGAATCCCTTACAAATTCTCTTCTTGAGAAGGATTATGAGTCCATGAAGCATACCAAGAGGGTTGCCGATATTGTGAATAAAATAGCTGAAAATATGAAAATGTCGGTTGCCGAAAAAGATGAAATACATCTTCTTGCAACTCTTCACGACATAGGAAAACTTGCGGTACCTGAAGAGATTTTGTTGAAGAAAGGAAAGCTGAATGATGCAGAGTGGGCAATAATAAAAAAGCATCCCATAACGGGCTACAATATATGCAAGACCATCCCTGAACTTTTGCCAATAGCTGAGAACATACTTACACACCACGAATGGTGGAATGGTGAGGGCTATCCCCAAGGATTGAAAGGTGGTGAAATACCACTACTCTCCAGGATTATATCAATAGCGGACGCCTATGATGTTATGACCAACAAAAGAACCTACAAAAAGGCAATGTCTCACGATGAAGCTCTCAAGGAACTTATAAGATGCTCCGGAACACAGTTTGATCCCTATTTAGTAGATGTGTTTGTAAATCACTGCGCAACGGATGTAAGAAGGCTTATTAGAATAGCAATATAGGTTCAGGCCTGGTCAAGTATTAGCCTTACTTCAAATTCTGTTCCTGTTCCCAGATTGCTTTTGACATTTATTTTCCCTTCCATTGCATCGACGGTTTTCTTGACTATATAGAGTCCAATTCCGCTTCCACCGTAATTTCTGGTCGATGTTGCATCAAGCTGTACGAAGGGTTTGAATATCACCTTTAGATCATCTTCAATCATTCCAATTCCCGTATCCAGAAATGAAACAGCTATTTCTGACTGTACTTCATTGAGAGGAAATATTTCAATATCAACCTTCACAACTCCTTCTTCAGTAAACTTTATTGAATTGTCTATAATATTTGAAAAGACCATTTTCAGCTTTTCATCATCACCTACAAAATTACAATTTTTCTCCCTGCAGCAATTATAAATAACTACAATTCCTTTTTCTCTTGCTGATTTTTCATATTTTATCAACAGTTCTTCCATTAAGTATCTTAGATTGAATTCAAGACCTTCAAGCTTTATCTCTTTTGATTCAATATTTGCCATATCAAGAATATTGTTCATGGTAGTCTGCAATCTTTCCGTAGCCATGCTTATATATTTCATGTATTCCTTCTGTTCGTTATTGATGGGTGTTGTACCTAAAAGGCTTAGAAAACCCAATATCCCGTGAAGTGGAGTTCTTATCTCATGAGAAACATTTGCTAGAAACCTTGTTTTAACAGTATTTGCTTCTTCAGCCATTTTAACGGCATCCATAAGCTCAGCTCTTTTTTTCAATGATTCTTCATAGTCCTTTGTAATGTTTTTTAAATATGTTGTCATGTAATCTTCATTATAATAGACAAAATGTATCCTGAACCATTTATGTATATCACTGACGTAAAACACGAAGTTCGTTTTACTTTCTTCCCTGTACACTTTATTAATGATTCCAAAAATATCAACTTCATTATTTGTGATTTTAGGTAAAACCTCGGTAATTCTTTTATTAATCACATCTACTACTGAAATGCCTGTCTCGATCTCAAATGCATCATTTACCTCAATAGTTGTGAAATCGGATATTTCTCCTTTTTCCCTGACCAGCTTAACAACTGAACATGCAATGGGGGAATTTTTGATTATAGTTTCATATAAATTTGTTTCCATTTGTTTCTCCATATCAACTAATTTTATTGAGATTTTCAACAAGCTTCATTTCTATTCTTCCGTCAGACACATGTCCGTAGATTGTTCGAGGTCTTGATCCACCTGTATTTCTATATACCCTTCTTATACCCATATTTTCAAGTACTTGAAGAACTGTTTCCACATTGCGCTCCCCTATCTGAAAGTAGCTGTTTTTCCTAGAATCCAATCCTCCAAAAACAGATACATGAAGTCTCGTCTTTAAAACACCATATTTGTTATTGAGTTCCCTGTACAGGTTGCTTACTGCAATATCTGCATATTTGCCGGGATTAATCACAGAGTCTTCACTGTTTATTTTTGAGTCAGGAAGCATCACATGAGCCATTCCCATGACTTTTCTGTCTGGACTGTACATTACAACTCCCACACAAGAAGCTAGAGCGAAGGTGGCCAGTACATCATCTATACTGCTGCTCGTTTTATATTCTCCAATTCCTACAAGTATCTGCATTTCAACCTCTTTATAATCATGACACGGGGATAGTCCGCCGGTCTGGGATTGTTTATTATTGCGGTGCTTTTAACCATACTTTATATTTATACATCGGCTAATATAAATATAACTTGAATTTTTTTTAAAAAAAACGCACAACCTCTTAATAGAGTCTTGCGCGTTTTTGGCATTTATTAGTTCAGATCATGACTAGGAATCTGTCCACATCATGATTTTGTTTTGTCCAACAGAAACTCAATCTTTCCAATAACTGATTCCTTCAGACTCGTCGAGCAATTTCCCAACTTCCAGCTGCAGATAGACATCCATATAGTATCAGAAATTATACAAGCGTATTCATCAGATTCAATGTCTGCAATTATTTCTCCTGTTTCATAACCTTTTCTTACAATGGTCTTAATAAAACTGTCCCTGCCTGATATTATAGAAATCATCCTGTCGTTCAGGTCCTTGTCGTATTTAAATACGTCAAATGAAAATACAGGCGTTACTATTTCAGGATAATTCTCATAGTTTGTTACATAGGTTTTTACGATAAACCTTATTGACTCCCTTGCTCCCATATCACTTTCCCTTATTGTGTTCCTAATCCCTTCGTCAAATGCTGCAAAACTTTCGATTATTACCTTCACAATCTCCTTCTTACTTTTGAAATGCTTGTAGATTGCAGGTTCCGTAATATTCTGCCGTCTTGCTATTTCCTTAGTAGTCAGTCCCTTAATCCCTTTTTCATCAAGAAGCTGAACTGCAGTTATAATGATTCTATCCTTTCTTTTCAAAAAATCGTCAATCACCTAAATCATCTCCCGTTAGTCATTATTTTTGCAGTTTAGTATCAATTTAACACTCTTAAAGGGATAATGCAATATGGTTATTTATCAGTATTTGCAAAACTCCCTGTCTTCAAGTCTTATAACTACGTCATCGCCTTGGTTCCTAACGGTCTCAAGTTTTCTTGAATATTCATTGCCATGGTAATTGTTTCCATTTTTTAACAAATCACCTTTTAATTTCACTTTGCTGACAAGTCCCATTAGGACCTCAGACTGGCTTGAAAGCTCCTCGCTGGCAGCAGCGCTTTCTTCCGCAGTTGCCGAGTTGCTCTGTACAACTTTTGAAACCTGGTCCAGTCCTTCATTTATCTGCGTCACAGCTGAAGCCTGTTCATTTGACGCAACAGATATTTCAGAAACAATATCTGCTGTTTTTTCAACTCCTCTTACAATTTCTCCAAGAGCCTTTGCTGTATCATTTGCTTTATTCGTACCTGCTTCAACCTTCTTGATAGACCCCTCTATCATTGCAGTTGTTTCCTTTGCTGCATCGGCACTTCTTGCTGCAAGATTTCTAACTTCCTCGGCAACAACAGCAAATCCCTTTCCGTGCTGGCCTGCTCTTGCCGCTTCGACTGCAGCATTTAGTGCAAGAAGGTTTGTCTGGAATGCAATATCATCAATGGTCTTGATTATCTTTGATATATTTCCTGAAGATTCATTTATATCCTTCATGGATCTAAGCATTTCATTCATATGCTTGTTGCCTTCCACTGCATTTATTCTCACTTCAGAGGTTATATCTTTAGCTTCGTTGGAGTTTGATGCATTCTGCTTTGTCTGCACTGCGATTTCAGTTATTGAAGCCGTAAGCTCTTCAAGTGAGCTGGCCTGCTCAGTTGATCCATGAGAAAGCTCCTGACTTCCATCGGATACCTGCCTA
>NZ_CEZJXU010000125.1:0-5659 GCF_983023055.1 Dethiosulfatibacter sp.
CAAGTTCAGTAGATACTATTGCCATGTTATCACCTCCTTTCACTAGGTATATGTGGAAATCGGGAAATGTTACTATAAGAATTTTAAATTAATTTAAAAGGACAAGAAGCTATAGTAAAGAATTCATGTATGTAAGCGTTGGAAATGAATTAGTAGACATAATTAAAAAACATTGTAATTAACCGGCAAAAATGATATGCTACCTACGGTAAACTCTAAGGTGAATTGCAACTGTAAATAATCATTTATAAAACTGCGATTGGAGATACTGTAGATTGAAGAGCTTATTCTTATAGGTTTTTTATTTAAAGGAGAGGTAATAAAATGATAAAGGTAAATAATTTGTCCTATTCATTTCCGCAAAAAGACCTGTACAATAAGATTTCATTCACATTAGAAGAAGGTCAGCATTGCGCATTTATTGGGACAAGCGGCAGTGGAAAAAGTACATTGGTTGACATGATAATGGATACAGAAAGATACATGTTTGATGGGGACTTGGACATAGACCCAAGTTGCAGGATAGGCTATGTGAGCCAGTTCTCCCAACTGGATAAAACAGAAGATACTACGGTATTCGAATATATAGGTGAAGAATTTATTAGATTGCAAAATGAAATAGCTTTCATTTGTACTGAAATGGAAACATCTAGAGATATGGATCCCTTACTGGAAAAGTACCAGGAGGCATTGGATGCATTTGATGCGATTGGTGGAGATGATTTTGAAAGCAATATAGACAAGAAACTGAATCTTGCAAATCTAATCAAGAAAAAGGATCTGAAGATATCTGAACTTAGTGGTGGTGAATTCAAACTGGTTCAAGTAATAAAGGAAATGCTAAACAATCCTGATCTTATGATAATGGATGAGCCGGACGTGTTTTTAGACTTTGAAAATCTAAATTCCCTTAAGAAGCTTATTAATTCTCACAAGAAGATTATACTTGTTATTACTCACAACAGGTATTTGCTGAATCATTGTTTTGATAAAATCATACATCTTGAAAACATGGAGCTCCAGGAATTTGATGGAAGATATGTTGACTATAACCTTTCACTGCTTCAAACTAAAATTGAGTTGCAGGAGCTTGCACTAGCCGATAATGAGGAAATTGAGAGAAATGAGAAATTAATAATCAAACTAAGAGACTGGGCGACTGAAATTGATGATTCTTCAATCGGTAGTTCTCTCAAGGCGAGAATGAAAATACAGGAAAGACTGGAAGCACGTAGAATCAAAGCTCCATTTGTTGATATCAAACAACCGGAAATAAGGTTGGTTACAAATAATGAAATAGAAGAAACAGTAGCCGTTAAGGTCAATGACTATAGTGTTGCCTTTGATGAGATACTTTTGGAAAATGTAAACTTTGAAATCAAATCCACTGACAAGGTGGCTCTTATCGGTCCAAACGGTACAGGTAAGACGACTATATTGAGGGAAATATTTAAAAACAACAATGAATATATTGATATAAATGATGATGTTGAAATGGCTTATTTGTCACAGGACCAGGGAGAAATATTAACCGAGTCTAATACCATAGTTAAAGAATTCTTCGATGCAGGATTTAAAACTTTGACTGAGATAATAACATATCTTTCAGAATATGGATATGATGAAGAAGGTATTGAACAAAAGATTGAATCTCTATCAGGTGGAGAAAAAAACATTCTTCAACTGGCAAAAATTTCTGCTAGCAAGGCAAACATGCTGCTTTTGGATGAACCTACAAGTCATCTGGATACTTATTCACAGCTAGCACTTGAAGAAGCTATAGAGAAGTATAAAGGTGGTATTCTTATGATTTCTCATGATTATTATTCCATAATAAACTGTATGGATTATGTTTTAATAATCGAAGACAAGACCATTAGAAAGATGAGTATGCGTAAATTCAGAAAGATGATTTATGCCAATCACTTCAATAAAGATTATTTGCTAATTGAGCAAAAGAAAAAGATAGTTGAAACGAAAATTGCTCTGGCTTTAAAGAATACTGATTTCGAGGGTGCAAGAGTCTTGTCTGAAGAGTTGGAAGAGATAATAAAGTCCATATAACGAAAAACAGTTGGAATACCCCTAGATTTGACAGGTTAATATAGTTGTCGTTTATAGGGGTATTTTTAATATCTTAGAAAAGTGAAAATAGAAATATGCAAAATCTCCTGAAGAGTTCTATTGTTGTACTCAATAATAAAGAACAATTTTGAGTCAATTGCGCATTTACTCCATCTCTCGCAACTGCATTTCTATCCTATTTGTCAGAACCTTATATGATAATACTGAAAGTATTGCAATTATTACCAGGTCGGTTGCCAGAATAAGTATGGAAGATATATCATTTCTAAGCATGAAGAAGGTAAGAATCCCCAATCCTAAAGTTATCAGTGATCCTATCCCCATTGATATGAGAACGTTGAAGTTTTGCTTTACAGCCCTTTGTGGATTGTCCCAGTCAAGTAAGGGACGACTAATGTCTACTGCAAGTCCAGTAAGTAAAAGAGGAACTGATCCTGCCATTCCAAGTAATGCCGAGGTGAGCATACCCGCTGCATTTACAGGTATATAGAACTTTATTCCAGCAGATACAATTATAACACTCAAAAGTTGAAGCAGAAGTGGAGATAGTCCTTTACCTATTATATGGTCTGTTGTTCTAACTGGAATTATCCTGGTTATCCAGAATGTTTTTCCTTCTCTTGAAAAGGCTGAAGGTGCAGTGGGGTTCATTGCGGCAAAAAACATGAATCCGCCTGCAAGACCGAAGGTGAAGAAATTTTCATACTTTGAATAATAGTTTCCAAGTTCTCCGATATCTCCAGAATTTCCGGTGAGTGAGGGCATTACTAGGAGTGCGAAGGGTATAATTATTACGATACCGACACAATTGAACATATATATGGGTGTTTTCAGTAAAGTTTTCATGTCAGCCTTGAATATTGCTATATAGTTTTTGGAAACTCTTCCTGAAGCTTCTTCAAGTTCTTCATTTGTAAGTTTCTTTTTCTTTGCCTGTGCTTCCTTTCCACCTATAATTCCACCGAGATAGATCTTTTCACTTACTGCAATCATTACAGCAAAGGCAACTATATTTGCTGCGGCTATTTTGATGAAATCCAATATGGATTCAATTCCTGAGTTTGAAAGACTGATTGAAGTCCACTTAGAAACAGGGAAATATCTTCCCGTCATGTCTATGAGAGCCTTGTTGTCGCTGAACAGGGTGGCTATGAATGCCTGTTCCTGTCCCGGTTGTATCTGAACCATGCTTCTTTGAATGACTATCTGTATTCCAAGGATGACAAACATGAAGAGAAACATTGATATGAGCCTTATGAGGTCCTTTTTTCCCTTGATGTTGGTGGTTCTCATCAGAATGATTATTAATATGGATGCAAGGGAAAGGGGAATAACAGGAGTCAGCAAAAATGTCATTGATGATTTAATTATATAGACGATGATATTTCCACCTACAAGACTTTTGTTTATAACAAGTATGGGTATGAGAAATATGGCGAGTAGAACATATTCGTATACCAATATGGTTATGAATTTTGAAACTACTATGGTTCTTCCTTTCAAGGGCAGGGGGATGAGCATTTCCGTATCCCTTGAGAAATAATAATATGACAATACATATAAAAGGCCGAAGAAAAAGACCATTGTTGATGCCATATAATGCGCAAGGGTGGAAAAGTATAGCTCCTGATTAAGCATTAGCAAGGCCTTACCTATTTGTCTCAAAAACGTAACATAATACACATAGGTAGGCATAAGGGCGATTATTACAAATATGAATATTAGGGGCTTTACCTTGTCCCTAGTTGTTCTACTGTTTTTAGGATTAAGGTTGTGTATATTGAAGTTGTTAATAAGACTAACCTTCGTTAGAAACAGTATTTCTTTCATTTTTCCGTTACCTCCAGGAATATTCTTTCCAGAGACTCTTCTTTTCCTGCTTTTTGCTTAAGTTCATCCATTGTTCCTTCAGCGATTAGCTTGCCATTATTAATTATTGCTATTTTGTCACAAATTTTCTCTGCAACTTCAAGAACATGGGTTGAGAAGAATACCGTTTTGCCTCTGTCGCACATGTCCCTCATGATTTTCTTAAGATTGAAAGCAGATTTCGGGTCAAGGCCTACCATTGGTTCGTCAAGAACAAAAAGTTCAGGGTCGCTTATGAGTGCTCCCGTCAGCACGATTTTCTGCTTCATTCCGTGGGAATAGGAGCTGATAAGATCATTTACAGCATCTTCAAGTTCAAAAAGACTGAGATATTTTGATATTCTCTCTTTTCTCGCTACCTTGCCTACATTGTAGACATCTGCCATGAAGTTAAGGTATTCGATTCCCTTGAGTTTTTCATAAACCTGTGGATTGTCCGGTATATAGCTTGTAATGAGCTTCGTTTCAAGACTTTCATTTAGGGTATCTTTTCCGCCTATATGAATGCTTCCCTGGTCTTGCTTCAAAAGTCCCACTATCATCTTTATGGTTGTTGTTTTGCCTGCGCCGTTGGGGCCTAGAAAACCGTAGATTTGGCCCCTTTCAGCCGTAAAGGAAATATTGTCCACTGCTTTTTTGTTTCCCTTTGAATATGATTTTGATAGATTTTCGATTTTTAACATAGCATTGTTAGACTGGATATTAATATTGCCGGTCTTTCCTCCTTGGAATTGTTTTGAAAGGGGTTTAGCATTAATTATTATTTATAAAATCTACTAGATCGTCAAGAAGTGGAGGATATACTGTGTTTTTCACATAATAGTCCTGTGGTGATGGTGTTTGTGTTCCGAACATGAGAATATGGTTAAGGCCTTCGTATACCTTGAACTTGAAGTTTTCCTTCTGGGTAAGAGCGCCTCGGAGGAGTTCAAATTCACTTACGGGAACCTGGTAGTCTCTGTCTCCCTGAAGTACGAAGACTGGCTTTATAATATTTCCTGCCATTTCCACCGGGTCGTAGGATGCAAGGTCCTCCCAGTAGGCTTTGTGTGCTCCAAAGACTATCTCTCCTTCTTCAATCATGTCGGGGTTTTTCATCTTGTAGGCCATGATTTCTGTTTCATCTATCTGCTTCTGTTCTTCTTCGGTTAACATTCCGTCAAGATTATTTAAGTATTCTATCTGGTATGGAATGATGTCCGCAAGGCTTGAATATATTCCTGCTGCCATTATATAGCCACTGGCTTCATCAGTCACTTTTGCGATTCGAGGCATTAGATAGGCGCCAAGGCTGTGTCCCAATACAAAGATTCTGTTGCCGTCTATATAGTCAAGGTCTGAAGCGAATTTCACTGCTTCTGCAGCATCCTCTATGGTCTCTTCGAAAACTGTAAATTCTTCAAAATTTGTAATAGTGGTCATGTGAGCATAGGTTCTTTTGTCATATCTAAGGACTGCAATGCCTTTTTTTGCCAGATAATATGCAATGTCCTTAAAGGGTTCGTTTAGTCCTACAGTTTCATTCATATTGTTTGGACCTGATCCGTGTATCAGTATTAGAATGGGATAGATTCCTTCTTCTTCAGGAAGGGTTATCTTTCCCGGCAGCTTCCACTTTTCAAGACCGAATTCAACATCCACTTCCCGTAGACCTTCAGGCAGCTTCTCTTCACTAAATGTATAGAGACTGAAGTTGAGTCCTGCA
>NZ_CEZJXU010000126.1:0-5624 GCF_983023055.1 Dethiosulfatibacter sp.
CAAACGTATATATTAATGAGGGAACCATTAAAAAGATAGACAGATGTACATTTGAATGTGAAAAGACTGTAAATGCAGAAGGAAAGCTTGTTCTTCCGGGATTTATAGACCCTCATGTACATTTCTCACTGAACCTTGGGGAGTTCAGTTCAAGGGACGATTTTGAGTCCGGGTCCAGAACTGCTGCCTTTGGCGGCGTCACCACATTTCTTGATTTCACTAGACCTGTATTCAGCCATGAGGAAGCCTTGGTGGCAATAAGGGAAAGGAAAAAAGAGGCTGAAAAGTCATGTGTTGACTATTCCTTTCACCTTACTCTTGGGAATTTCTCTGGAGATGTTGAAAACCTTGTGAAAACATGCAGGGAGGAAGGTCTTGGAAGCATTAAGGTATTTACAGCCTATTCAGAATCAAACAGAAGATGCTCCTACGAAATCATAGAAAAAATCCTTGAAAATGACATTCTTCTAATGTCCCATTCCGAGGAGGATGAACTTGTAAATCCCATTTGGGAAGAAGTAGCCACCTACGAGGAGTCAAGACCTGTAGTAGCTGAAATGACTTCTGTTGAAAAGCTGTGCAGGATTACGGAGGATAGGAAGGGCAAACTATACATAGTCCACGTTTCATCAGGATCAACCGTCGAGATGGTAAAGGATGAATTCGGACCATTGTTGAATAAAAGCATATTTCTTGAAAGTTGTCCCCACTATTTCAATCTATCATCGGAATTTTATTGTCGAAAGGATGGTAGGCTCTATCTAATGGCACCTCCACTGAGGTCCAGGGAGGAAGTTGAAAAACTAAAAAATAATATGGACTTTATTTCAACCATAGGAACGGACCATTGTCCATTCATGAAAGAGGAAAAGTCTAAATATGAAAGGGCCGACAAGGTGCCCAAGGGGATAGGAGGAATAGAACATTCCTTTTCTCTAATGTATACGCTTTTCGGTGAAAAGATTATTCCAAAGTTCACATCCAGTCCTGCTGAAATATTCGGTCTTGGAAAAAAAGGAAGGATAGGTGAAGGATTTGACGGAGATATTGTAGTCTATGATGAAAATATTTCCCGGGCAATAGAAAGTGGAGCTTCAAGATGCGACTATACCGTATATGAGGATATGGTAGTACGGGGAAAGGTAATAACAACCATATCCAGGGGAAGGATAATAATGGACAAGGGAATATTCTACGGGGGAAGAGGCAAGTTTTTTAGGAGGTGAACCATGAAGGCAATAATAAATCTCAAGATTTACGATTATGAGAATTATATTGACAACGGATATATAATATTCGACAAGAAAATAATAGAAGTGGGACATATGGATGACTTCAAGTCTTCCCATGAAAGGATAGACGGAAAGGGAAAACTTCTCATTCCTGGACTTGTAAACTTCCATACCCATGTATATTCAACACTTTTCAGAGGCCTTGATATGAAGGCATCGCCAAAGACTTTCAAGGGAGTACTTGATGATATATGGTGGAAATTTGATTCAAAGCTTCTCTTGGAAGATATTGGTCTCAGTGCTGAAGTATATTGTGACGAGTGCCTTAAGGCGGGAGTTACATCAATCATAGACCATCATGCCAGTGGAGAGATAAACGGCAGTCTTGACGTTTTGAGAAATGTTATCAAAAAGAAGTTTGGCATGAAGGCAATGTTATGTTTCGAGACAAGTGACAGGTTTGACATTGGTGAATGTATAAGGGAAAACCTCCATCCCATTGAAATGGGAGACGGCTTTTTTGGACTTCATGCACTTATGTCCCTAAGTGATGAGTCCCTTGAAAAAATCAAGGAAAATGCTGGGGAAAATCCAATTCATGTACATGTGGCTGAAAGCATTGAGGATGAGGAGCATTCCATTGAAAACTACGGATTGACTGTGGTTGAAAGGCTTGAGAAGTTTGGCCTTCTCAACGAAGATTCAATACTTGCCCACTGTGTAAACATAAACGAAAGGGAAGGGGAGCTTATAGGAAGAAGAAATTGTGTAATTGCCCTTAATCCAACCTCCAACATGAATAATGCTGTAGGATTATTCGACTATAATCTTTTTAAAAGGAATAATATAAAAATAATCATAGGAACAGATGGACTTGGAGTAAATATCATGAGGGAATGGCAGAACCTTTACTATCTTGGAAAGCAGTCAACTGAAAATCCTAGTGGAATAGGACTTGATGAAATAAGAAAACATATGGCTGAATCATACAGATTTTTTAACAGGATTTCCGGATCCAAGATAGGAAGGATAAAAGAGGGATATGACTCTGATTTTCTGGTTTTCGATTATTGTCCTCCTACTCCAATGGATGATGACAATGCCTTTGGACATGTTTTCTTCGGAGTTTTTGACAGCATGAAGCCTAGATATGTCATTGCAGATGGAAACTACAAGATCAACGACTACAAACCTCAGATCGAATTTGAAATGAGACAGGATCTGGTAAGGGAACTGTGGGAAAGGATTGGTGAATCACTATGAATACTACAGTGAAGCTTTTTGGGAAAACTTTTGACAATCCACTTTTGCCTGCATCGGGACCAATAGTGGGTGAACTTGAAACTCTTGAATACTTTAACGAGTCATCTACGGGAGGAATAGTAACCAAAACAATTTCAGTGGAAGGAGCTGTTGTGAAAAAACCATGCATAATAGCCACAAGTCACTGTGTACACAATACTGAATTGTGGAGCGAATATCCTCTGGAGAAGTGGTCTGTGGATATCTTGCCCAATCTTAAGAAGAATCTTAAGAAACCTTTGATAGTAAGTGTAGGTTATACAGCTGAGGATTTGGAAATAGTAGTTCCTCAAGTTGAGGAATATGCAGATTTCTTCGAAGTTAGTACACATTATGGAAAGGACAAGCTGGAGTCTCTTGTTACCAGGATATGTGAACTTACGGACAAGCCTGTATTCATAAAGTTGAGTCCACATATAGAAGATTATCTGGAGTTTGTTGAAATAGCGGTAAACTGCGGAGCTAGTGGAATAGTAGCAATAAATTCTCTTGGCCCTGGAATTGTTGTGGACCTTAAAAATCGCTCTGTGAAGTTGGGTATAGACGGCGGAAAATCATGGGTGTCTGGACCAAGCATCAAGCCCGTAGCCCTTAACCGCGTTGTCAATATCAGAAAGAAATTTCCGGACCTTTCGATAATTGCCTGTGGTGGTGTAGAAAAGGCTGAGGATGTACTTGAATTTATCCTGGCCGGAGCGGACCTTGTACAAATGCTTTCTTCTGCTCTCATGAAGGGCAGGGAACTTTTTAATAAAATTGTGGCTGACCTTCCAGCAGCTATGGAAAAATATGATATACAATCCATTGAGGATTTGAGAAATACGGACCTTGGACTTGAACCAAAGGGAAGTGGAGGATATCCACAGGTAGACAATGATGTCTGCACAAGATGCGGAATATGCGTGAAAGTATGTCCTCAGATGGCACTTTCTCTTAATACGGAAGTCATCCTTGAGAAAGAAAAATGCATAAACTGTGGACTTTGCCAGTCAAAATGTCCTGTTGAAGCAATAAAGGGAGTGTTGTAATGGTGGAATACTATCTGGAGTGCATCACTTGCGACAAGAAGTACAAGGCGGAGAAGGGATTGTACTGGTGCAAGGACTGCGGGTCTATAATGGGAACGCTTCAGATAATATACGATTATGAATCATTGAAAAAAACCATAGACAGGGATTCAAGCTTTTCTGAAAGGGATAGCATTGTGCAGTTTGAAGAGCTTCTTCCTGTTAGATTTTCAACAGATATCGATAAATTCATTGGAGGTACTCCTCTTTATAAATTTAAGAATAAATTCGGAATTGAAAATATAATGATAAAGTTTGATGGAATAAGCATGTCTGGATCCTATAAGGACAGGGCAAGTATCATAGCAGTAAACAAGGCTTTGGAAGAAGGATATGATACAATTTTTTGTGCTTCCACTGGTAATGCTGCATCATCACTTGCACTATTAAGTGCCAGCACTCTTCTTGACACCTACATTTTTGTTCCTTCTAAAATACCAAGGGGCAAGCTCGTACAGCTGGTTGCTGCGGGAGCAAGGATAGTTCCAATAGAATCTTCCTACGACCAGGTTTTTGACATTTCGCTGGACATAGGTCTTAAGAACAATTGGTATTGCAGAAACTCTGCTGTGAATCCATATCTTCTTGAAGGAAAGAAAACAGGGGCTTATGAAATAATTGTACAAAACAATTATGAAGTGCCCGATTATTGTATTGTAGCTGTTGGAGATGGTACAGTAATAAGTTCAATCTGCAAGGGCTTCAGTGAATTTTACAAGCTTGGTCTCATTGAAAAGATTCCAAAGGTACTAGGTGCCCAGGCCGAAGGTGCTGCCACGGTGAAGCATGTATTCGAAAATGGAAAGCCTTACAAGCCCATTATTGAGGATGTTGATACAGTTGCAGACAGCATATGTGTTGGGAATCCAAGAGACGTGGTGAAAGCCTGTACCTTCATGGAGAAAAATGGAGGATATTTTACAACTGTAAGTGATGAGGAAATAATTCATGCTATTGGTGAAATGGCAAGTGAAACAGGAATCTTTTCAGAACCGGCAGGCGCTGCAACTCTGGCTTGTCTCAAAAAGCTACTTTCAAACGGGAAGATTAAATCCTGTGACAAGGTTTGTCTAATAGTTACAGGAAATGGACTGAAGGATGTGGATGCTCTGGGAGAACTGAGCAATATTAGAAAATATACAGTTGAAGAAGCATATAAATTATTTGAGGGGGTTAAGTATGAGGTTTAAAGAGATAGTACAGCCAACAACACTGGATCAGGTTGTTTCTGAAATGAATAACAGCAAATATACTATAATTGGGGGAGGATTGTTTCTAAAGCTTCAAAAAGGTTATGTAAACAAAGGAATAGACCTGTCAAAGCTTAACCTTGACTATATTAGGGATGAAGAAGATAGAATAAGGATAGGAGCAATGACCACTTTGAGGGAGCTGGAAAAAAGCAGTCTATTTCCTGACTGTATAGGTCAGTCCGTTTTACAGGTTGGGGGAGTTGGTTTAAGAAATCTTGCAACCATTGGAGGAAGTGTCAGTGGAAAGTATTCCTTCTCTGACATAGGTACTGCTCTTATAGCACTTGATGCAAGGCTTAGGTTCCATCTCTATGGTGAGATACCAATGATTGAATATCTGAATTCAAATACTGTCAAAAACGATATACTTGTTGAAGTATCATTTTCAAAGGTTGGATTTTCATCCTTCAAGGCTTTCAAGCACAACTATACCGACTTTGCCTTGGTAAATATTTGTGTAACATCAGGGGACAAAATCAGAATCGCAGTTGGAGCAAGGCCTGGAAAGGCGGTTCTAATCAAGGATATTAATACTAAGCACAATGCACAGGAGCTTTTGAGGGACGTGGAATTTTCTAACGACTTCAGGGGAACCGGAGCATATAGAAGAAGCGTGGCGGAAACCATGCTGTCGGACATATTGAAGGAGGGGTTATTTTGGAAGTAAAGCTTAAAATAAACGGAAGAGAATACAATCATTCGATTAAGCCAGACGAATACCTTTTGGATACTCTCAGGGACCTTGGAATCAAGAGCGTCAAAAGGGGCTG
>NZ_CEZJXU010000127.1:0-5615 GCF_983023055.1 Dethiosulfatibacter sp.
CATGAAATTTTTCTTGCAAAATAAATTTCACAGTGCTATTATTTAGTTGAATTTATTAATAGGAGGTAGCTGTATGGGCACGCCCAAAAAAGTAGTTACTAATAAAAAATGGTGTAAAGGTTGCAGAATTTGCGTGGAATTCTGTCCTAAAAATGTTTTGGAATTGAAAAACGGAATCATAGATATCACAAGACCAGATGATTGTATATCGTGTGGTATGTGTGAACTGAGATGCCCTGACTTGGCAATATTTTTAGAGGAGGTATCTGATGAGCAATAATATTAAATTACTCCAAGGAAATGAAGCGTGTGTTGAAGGTGCTATTGCAGCAGGAATGAATTTCTATGCTGGATATCCTATTACTCCTTCAACTGAGTTGGCGGAATTGTCAGCTGAAAAACTACCTACAGTAGGTGGTCATTTCATCCAAATGGAAGATGAAATTGCAGGAATGGCTGCAACTATTGGCGGATCCTTAACAGGTAAGAAGTCAATGACTGCTACAAGTGGTCCTGGATTTTCACTTAAACAAGAAAACTTTGGCTATGCATGTATAGCAGAAATTCCATGTGTAGTGGTTAACGTACAAAGAGGAGGTCCTAGTACAGGATTGCCTACATCTCCGGCGCAAGGAGAAATAATGCAGGCTAAATGGGGAACTCACGGAGACCACCCTGTAATAGCTCTTTATCCAAACTCAGTACAGGAAATATATACAACTACAATTGATGCATTCAACATGGCCGAAAAATATAGAACTCCGGTTATACTTCTATTAGATGAAATAATTGCACATATGAGAGAAAAAGTCGATTTGTCAGTTAAGGATGCAATAGAAATTATAGATAGAAAAAAACCAAACGGCAGCAAAGATGAATATCTTGCATACCAGCCTGATGAAGATCTTATTCCTCCTATGGCTGATTTTGGAAGTGGATACAAATACCATGTTACTGGACTTGTACATGATGTGACAGGATTCCCAAGTACTGATGCAAAGATTTCACATGATTTACTTCATAGACTTATGGATAAGATAGACAACAATGTTGACGACATAGTCAAGTACGAGGAATTCATGCTTGAAGATGCAGAGGTTGCTTATGTTGCTTTCGGAGCGACTTCAAGAGCAGCAAAAGATACGGTACTCAAGTTAAGAAGCGAAGGAATAAAAGCTGGAATGTTCAGACCTATTACTATTTGGCCTTTGGCAGAAAAACAACTTAAAAATCTTACTGAAAATGTAAAGCTGGTAATAGTTCCTGAAATGAATATGGGACAATATGTTGGTGAAGTAAGAAGAGTTGCAGCGGCTGACTGTCAGGTTGAATTCTACGGAAGAATAGACGGACAGCCATTAAACCCTGGTGAATTATATGAATTTACTAAGGAGGTATTATAATGAACGCAAGTAGTTTAGTACAAAAATATTTCAGAGAAGAAAACCTTCCTCATATCTGGTGCCCCGGATGTGGACACGGTATAATAATGCATGCAGTTGCTAGAGCAATAGATAATCTTGGTCTTGACCAGGACAATATCTGTATAGTTTCAGGTATCGGATGTTCATCACGAGCTCCAGGATATATGGATTTCAATACTCTTCACACAACTCACGGAAGAGCACTTGCATTTGCAACGGGTATCAAGATGTCTCAACCCAACCTTAAGGTAATAGTACTTACTGGTGACGGAGACTGTTCTGCAATCGGTGGTAACCACCTTATACATGCAGCAAGAAGAAACATAGATATTACAACGGTTGCATTCAACAACAATATTTACGGAATGACTGGAGGACAGTATTCGCCTACAACTCCATCAGGAGATTATGGAACTACGGCCCCTTATGGAAATATAGATAAGAGCTTTGACCTTTGCGATCTTGCAAATGCTGCAGGAGCTACATATGTTGCCAGAGCTACTGCATATCATGCTAAACAGCTTACTACATATATAGAAAAAGCAATTATGAATGAAGGATTCTCATTTGTTGAAGCGGTTAGTTCTTGTCCTACATACTATGGAAGAAAAAACAAGAAGGGCAGCGCAGTTCAAATGATTCAGAATTTAAAAGATAACTATATAGACATCAAGGTTGCTGAGAAGAAACCTGAGCTTGCAGAATGCAAAACTCTCATGGGTGAATTCTACAACAAGCCAGAAGAAGAATATACAGCTAAATATCAAAAAATTATCGATATGTTCATAAAGGAGAACTAATATGTCTAAGCAATATGAAATTAGATTAAGTGGTTCAGGTGGACAGGGACTTATCCTTGCAGGAATTATCCTTGCTGATGCCAGTCTTATTCAAGGAATAAACGGAGTGCAGTCTCAATCTTATGGACCTGAAGCAAGAGGCGGAGCCAGCAAAGCTGAAGTAATAATCAGCACTGAAGAAATAAATTACCCAAAAGTACAACAGTGTGATCTTCTTCTATGCCTTACTCAAAAATCTTATGACGAATATATTGCATCATTAAAAAATGATGGTATACTAGTTATAGATGACAGTATTGAAACTAATGTTGCAACTGATGCAACAATATACAAGTTGCCAATACTGAAAACAGCAATAGAAGAGATGAAAAAACCTATGGTTGCAAATATTATATCCTTGGGTGCGATCAGCAATATACTTGATATTCTTGAGGAAAAGAATATCTTAGAAGCTGTACTTAAGAGAGTTCCTCCAGGAACTGATAAAATAAACAAGGAAGCTTTCAACAAAGGTATATCTCTTTTATAATTCACTATTAAGGATGATAATATGAACATAGATGCCAACGAAGACGTAATCAGAATTATTCAGAACAGTTATTTTAAGTTCAGCAAGGGACAGAAGGCTATAGCGCAGTTTATTATTGATCACTATGACAAGGCCGCTTTCATGACTGCTTCAAAAATTGGACAGACTGTAGATGTAAGTGAATCCACAGTTGTTAGATTCGCAACAGCCCTTGGTTTTGACGGTTATCCTGAGTTGCAGAAATCACTTCAGGTAATGATTAAAAACAAACTTACTACCGTTCAGAGGATGTCTCTTGAAGAAGACCAGGATGATTCTGATGAATTCATCAAAAAAGTTTTGAAAAACGAAGTTGCTTCCTTGAAAAACTACCTGGAAGAACTGGATCAGGAACGGCTTGAAAAAGCAGCGGATATGGTTTTCAATGCAAAAAAGATTTATATTCTTGGAATGAGGGTGTCATACACCCTTGCACTGTACCTGGGATTTTATCTTGATGTAATTCTTGATAATGTTAAGGTGCTCAACTCAGGTTCAAACTCACTCTTTGAGCAAATTGTAAGAATAAGTGAAGACGACCTCTTTATAATCATCAGTTATCCAAGATATTCGAAGCAATCTATGGATGCAGTAAATTTTGTTAAAGACAGGAATGCAAAAATTCTGGCTATTACAGATACTGAATCTTCACCTTTTTACGCACTGTCTGATATTGCACTACTTGGAAAAAGTAACATGGTTTCCTTTGTCGATTCTCTTGTAACACCTATGGCTGTAATAAACTCTCTGATTATGAGTGTTGGGATTAGAGAAAAAGACGATATAGTACAGTATTTTGATATTTTGGAAAATGCATGGGACAGATATAGTATTTATAAGAAGCCCCTTGAAGAAGATAATTAGCAGCTTATTGCCATTGTAAAAAAACCGGTCAAAAACCGGTTTTTTTATTTATTAATTGTTATTTTTTATTGTATTGAAGCCATTTTTATAATATAATATTAGAGGTGATTTTTATGAAGACTATCAGAGGTGCAATAACAGCAGACTATAATACTGAAAATGATATCAAAAAAAGTACTATAGAACTGCTTGAAGGTGTCATCAAGGAAAATTCTTTAAACCATGATGATATTGAAAGTGTAATTTTTACAGTAACAAACGATTTAACAAAATCCTATCCTGCAAAACATGCAAGGGAAATGGGACTTGAAAACCCTACCTATATGTGCATGCAGGAAATGCATGTAGAAGGAAGCTTGCGAAAATGCATAAGGATTTTGATGTTTGCAAGAATGGAAAACAGGAAACCGAATCATGTATATCTTAAAAATGCAAGTCGATTAAGACCTGATTTAAATAGGGAAAGCTGATATGATTATAGCTATCGACGGACCTGCAGGAGCAGGCAAAAGCACTATTGCAAAGAAGCTTGGTAAAAAAATGGGTTATATGTATCTCGATACAGGAGCCATTTACAGAACCATAACTCTATATCTATGTAATAGAAACATAGATATAGAAAACAAAAGGATACTGGCTGATTCTCTATCAAATATTGATATGAAGTATACTATGGATCATATCTACCTTAATGGAAAGATAATTGATGATGATATTAGAACAGAGTCCATATCGCAAAAGACTTCTCAGTATTCAAGCAAATTTGAAATCAGAGTATTTGCCGTAGAGATGCAGAGAAACATATCATTAGGTGAAAATATCGTTCTTGAAGGAAGGGACATTGGTACAGTGGTATTCCCAAATGCGGATTACAAGTTTTATCTGACAGCCAACGAAGAAGTTCGGGGCAAAAGAAGATACAAGGACATGTTGGACAAGGGAATGGACACTTCACTGGAAGAAATTATCAACAGCATTAAAGAAAGAGATTTCAATGACAAAAATAGAGAAATATCTCCACTTACAAAAGCTAAAGATGCAATAGAAATTGATACCACCTCCATGACTATAGAGGAAGTAGTTGAAAAAATGATCGGCTACATCAAAGGAGGAGTAAATGCTATATAAAATAGTAAGAAATGTTTTACTGGTTATTTTCAACTTAGCGTTTCGCGTTAAAGTTCATTCAATTGATGAAAGAAAAAATGAAGGTGAACCACTGATTATTTGTTCTAACCATAAAACAATATTTGATCCTATAATGATAGCCATAACATTTAATGGCAATATTAGATTCATGGCAAAAAAGGAGATCTTTAAAAACCGTTTCATAGCATCCTTTCTTAAAGGCATTGGTGCATTTCCCGTTGACAGAAGCGGCAATTCATTGGCAGCCATTAAGAATTCCTTAAAAATCCTCAAAGGGAAAAATACTCTTGGAATATTTCCAGAGGGTACAAGAATGGACAAGTATGACGAGAGTGCAGTCAAGGGTGGAATAGGAATGCTTGCAGTAAGATCAAAATCAACTATTCTTCCAGTTTATATTGATTCAAAATTCAAACTTTTTGGAAGAGTCGACGTATATTATGGAAAGAAATACGACTTCAATGAGCTAAATCCAAAAGAACTTGAGTCTTCAGACTATGTTCAGTTAAGTAGGGATATAATGAGTAATATATACAATCTTAAGAATAAAGATGGAGAAGCATCATAATGGAAATAATACTGGCGGATTACTATGGAACATGCTTTGGTGTTGATAGAGCACTTGCTATGACAAATAAAGCTCTTGAGGATCATGTTGCACTATACTGTTTTGGAGAACTCATACACAACAAACGTGTGGTAGGAAGATTTGAAGACCGTGGATTGAAGGTTGTAGATGAACTGGAAAACCTCGATCTATCAGAGAATGACAAATCCCCTCTAATACTAAGGTCCCATGGAGTTGGTAGA
>NZ_CEZJXU010000128.1:0-5608 GCF_983023055.1 Dethiosulfatibacter sp.
AGTGCATTTCCTATAATTAGGAATAGATAATCTATAAATACATTTTTGAATTTATCAAGCTTTTCATTTTTGCTCATTTTTTCTCCTTTTGTCGCGTGTATTTCTTGTTGGCTACGCGTCTAACGCGTCAAAGATACTACAAAATCTTCTTTAATGCAAGAGGTTTTTGGAATATTCACAAAAACAGTTGACCGAGACTGTACTAGGGTATATAATACAGTTGTGCTGTACTATGTGCATTGGTACAGTTGTTAAATAATCAAAGGAGGGATAGAGATGATAATCATTGACAGCAACAGCACCAAGTCAATATACGAACAGATTTACGATGAATTCGTCAGGTTAATAACTACCCGTGTCCTCAAACCAGATGAGAAGCTGCCTTCAGTCAGGGAGTTGGCCACAACTGTCAGGATAAATCCAAACACAATCCAAAAAGCCTACAAGCTGCTGGAGAGCAAGAAATTCATATATTCCATTCCAGGGAAGGGTAATTTTGTTGCAAAAAACGACAAAGTCGTATTGGCTGAAACAAAGGTCATAGAAGAGGACTTTAAAAAGGACATTAGGAAATTGAAAAAACTGGGAGTTGGGGATGACAGGATAATATCCCTTGCCAGGGAGACACTAAAAGGAGATGACTACAATGCTACAGATTAATTCACTGAACAAGAGCTTCAGGGACTTCAAGGCGCTGAAGGATATATATTTGAATGCGGAAAAGGGACAGATTTACGGGCTGGTTGGATCAAACGGTTGCGGAAAGACCACTCTTTTGAAGCATATAATACAGATTTACAGACAGGATGAGGGAGATATTTACTTCAACGAGGAAATAATTAATGAAAATTCCGAGGAAATAAAGGACTTCTATTATGTGCAGGATGACCTGTTCTTTCCACAGGGTAGTACTCTTAAGAGTCTTTACGACTATGAAAAGCTACTTTATAAAAATATTTCCATTGAGAAGTTCAACAAGCTTGTGGAATATTTCAATGTGGATATAAACAAGAAGCTTTCAAACATGTCAAAGGGTCAGAAGAGACAGGCGGCCTTCATTCTTGCAATGAGTGCATGTCCTAAGGTTCTACTTCTTGACGAAATTGTGGACGGACTAGATGCGGTAGTTAGAAGAAAATTCTGGAGTGTACTCATCAAGGAAGTGATTGAGAATGAAATGACGGTTATTATCTCTTCTCATGCACTTAAGGAACTTGACAATATCTGCAACAAGGTTGGAATAATGCATGAGGGAACCATTATTAAGGAAGAGGAGATGGAAACTTTAAAGGAAAACCTGAAAAGGGTGCAGTTTGCCATAGATGGAGACTTCGAAGAAAAAATAAATGCCTCCTTCAATATTATTAAGTCGGTGAAGATAGGAAGCGTATACTTTACAACCCTCAGGGGAAGTATTGATGAATTTAGGAAGTCTCTTGAAAGCAGGTATCAGGTGCTCATATTTGACGAGCTTCCAATAAATCTAGAAGAAATATTCATTACGGAACTAGGAGGTGCAGGATATGGAACTGAAGAATTTGATGCATAAAAATTCCACCACCATTATTTTAAACAGGCTGAAGGAAAAGAGGAACTGGTTTTTAGTTTCTTTTACAATAATGCTTATAACAGTAGTGATTTTACCAATAGCCATGGGCAACGGAATAGATGAGGAGAATATTGTTTTAGGAATGGTTGAGATATTCTTTTTGGTCTACATAAACTGCATGATAGATTTAAGTTACTTACATGACCAAAGGAAGCTCAGTTACAATATTTCAAAACCAATTACAGACATACAGAAGATAAATATAACAATAATAGTAAATGTCATATTTACTGCAGTTCTTGTAGCTTTTCTTGGAATCATTGCGGTTTCAACAGACAGTTCTTATATAGGTGAAATGTTCATGGTTACAATACCATGGCTATTGGCGGGTATATTCACAGCGGCATTGTCAAGCATACTTACTGGAAACACAGTTGCTGCAGGCTTTGCTACCATTATCAATTTCACCCTGCCTCTATTGGTACTAGCCATAATAAACTATTTCTTTCAAATTGTGGAAGACATAGCGGTAGGATTCAATTCCAATATACTTTTCAATAACTTTCTTGAGAATATATACAGGATAGACATTCTATATTTTGTTAAGTATATTGATGAAGACTTTGATTTCACATATTTACTAGTCCTTGCGGGAGTGCTTATATTCCTTTATGGATTAATTCTGACAATGTCAAAGAGAAGAAAGCATGAAAGGGCTGGAGACCTTGTTGTTGTGGATGGATACAAGAGCGTCATATCCATACTTGTGGCAGCACTTGCACCTGCCGTATTTTCAGTGTTGTTTTATAATACGGACTTTACAGGAAGGATGATATCCTTTGTACTTCTTTCGGCATTGGCTTTCTATCTGATAAATGCAATTCTGGAAAAGTCCTTCAGGATAAATCAGTTTGCAGTTAAGCTTTTCATAGGATTCATAGTTTTCTTCCTTCTGTTTATAGTAGTGTCGGATGTAACTACTGAAAAATTTGAGAAGAAGGTACCTCTAGCAGTGGATGTAAGTTCAGTATATATCAGTCAAAACACCTGGGTTTATTCCATGGAGAAGGAAGAAGGAATGCAGGTATATTCTGCAGATGAACAATTTATAGAAGGGTCCGACAGCGTGCTTTTCAGTAGCCCGGGAAGCATACAAAGCATAATCAACATGCATAAGGAAATTGTCAAGGATCAGGACTATTACTATGACATGAACTTTGTCATTGTGTATTTCATGAAGGACGGTAGTAGCCTTTACAGATACTATGATCTTGATTATGATGAGGAATACAAGGGTGAAAAGGACAGGTTTATTACGAATTTCGTCAACAGTCAGGAGTTTAAGGAAAAGAGGCTGAAGTTTGTATATGATGATGAATACTACAACAATCTTAACATAACAGATATTGTAGTAACCTATGAGGATGAGAATTACAATTCGAAAGTTGTGGGCCTTGAACTTGGGGATGTGGACATTAACATATTGAGAATGAACATGCAAAAAGACTACGACGACTATCTAAGTAGCTGCGGGTCCTGCATGAATATGGCTGTTAATGTTTTTACAAACGATTACAATTTTGATGACTACTATTACAAAAACAGAAATGACAGAATCATACCCAGTCAGTCAATAATTGAAACAGAGATGGTGGAAAAGGAAGATAGTTACAGCATCAATTTGATTACCGAAAATGACAATTACACGAATTATGATTTCAAGAATAAGGATGTTTACCTGAGAATATACAGGAATATGGGTAACACCTTCAATTATATTGATGGTTTAAATAAGTAAATGATTTGACAATTGAATTGGCACAACAAAAGCGAGCCCTCAAGCTCGCTTTTGTTGTGCTATATAAAATTTTATTTGTATAGCATATTCAATTGAAATTGTTAATGTTTTAATTGTTTACGCTGCAGACCTGTAATCATGCTTTTTTACAACGTGTATCAGCTTGCTTCCAAGGTATGATGCTATGAAGCATTTAACTGCATCTCCAGGAAGGAAGATGAGAACTGCAGGTCTTAAGAGACCTCCCATTGTTACGGCCACTCCGTTTACCTTTGCAAGTACGAAGTAGAGGTATGGATATCCTATTGCGTATATTACTAGAGTTCCAAGTAGACATGTTCCAAGTATTTTAAGGAAGCTTGGCTTTGCGTCTTTTTCAAGTATTAGACCTACAAGGTAAGCTGCAGCTATGAAGCCAAGGAGGTATCCAAAGGTTGGGCTGAAAATATACTGGAATCCGCCTGTACCTCCTGCGAAAACTGGAAGACCAATAAGCCCCATGACTATATATAGTATCTGTGAAAGTGCTCCAAGTTTTGAACCTAGGAAAATTCCTGCCATGACTGTGAACAAAAGCTGCATGGTTATTGGTGCTGGACCTACTGGTATGGAGATGAATGCTCCTATTGCAGTCATTGCTGCGAATAATGCGGTAAGTATCATTTCTCTAGTACTGATTTTCATAAAAACTCCTCTTGTTTAATATAGTGCTTTTGACCTTTAAATCATATAGTGGTATAATTGCTTTGTAAACTTTTTTTGGTTTGTTTGTTTACAATGATATATTAAAGGATGATGATTGTCAACTTGTTTTTCGAGTTGGTTTACAATAGAAAGACAATTGGTTGACGAAAGGTGACGAAATGAAAGAAAAAATTATACATATATTGAACAATGAAAAAGATTTTGTATCCGGCGAGGAAATCAGCAAGATACTTGGTGTCAGCAGGGCTGCGGTATGGAAGCATATGAAGGCTTTGAAGGAAGAGGGTTATGAGATAGAGTCCGTAACCAGGAAAGGGTATAGGCTAGTAGCGTCTCCGGACCTTCTTACTGAAGAGGAAGTAAGAAAACATTTATCATCCTCTGTAATGGGAAGAAAAATCATGTATTTTGATTCTTTAGAATCAACAAATACAACAGCCAAGGACCTGGCTGACAAAGGACAGGAACACGGCACTGTTATAGTTGGTGAAGAGCAGTTTGCCGGCAAGGGAAGGCTTGGAAGAAGCTGGGTATCTCCAAAGTACAAGGGAATTTGGATGTCTTTCATACTGAGACCGGAAATCAATCCAATGCTAATCGCCAAAATAACACAGGTTGGAGCAGCTGCAGTGGTGAAGGCTGGAGAGGAGATGAATCTTGACTTAAAGGTGAAGTGGCCAAACGACATAATACTCAATGACAAAAAGATTTGCGGAATACTTACTGAAATGAGCTCCGAGCTTAACCAGATAAATTATGTAATACTTGGAATAGGAATAAATGCCAACCTTGATCTTGAGGATTTTGATGAGGAACTTGTGTTGAAGGCATCCTCCATCAAGATGGAATTGGGAGAGGCTGTGGACAGGAAGGAGCTTGTAGGAAAGATAATCAACAATTTTGAAAAGCTATACGACAGCTTCATGGCAGATGGTAGAGGTCTTGATTCCATAAGTATATGCAGGGAAAAATCCATTCTAATAGGAAGGGAAGTAAGAGTTATCAAGGGTGGAAAATCTACTGAAGCAAAGGTTTTGGATCTTAATGACGACGGAGAGCTTGTTGTTAAAAAGAAGAATGGCGAAGTTGAAAAGCTTTTCTCCGGGGAAGTTTCAGTTAGAGGAAAAAATGGATATGTGTTATAATAGTTAGTAGAAATTTGACAGTAGAAATCTAATGATTGTGAAGGTAAATTATGAAAGATTATTTTATGAATAAAGCAATTTTGGAAGCCGAAAAAGCATATGACATGGAAGAGGTTCCAGTAGGAGCTGTTGTAGTGAAAGACGGAAAAATAATCGGCAAAGGATTTAACCAGAAGGAAAGTGCCAAGGATGCAACGAAGCATGCGGAAATACTTGCAATCAATGAAGCCTGCAAGACGCTGGACACCTGGCGGTTAAAGGGATGTACCATGTATGTCACCCTTGAACCCTGCGCCATGTGCGCCGGAGCTCTTGTGAACTCGAGGATAGAGAATCTTGTAATAGGAGCAAGTGATCCAAAGACTGGAGCCTGTGGTTCTATTTTCAACATCGTGAATGAGGAAAAGCTTA
>NZ_CEZJXU010000129.1:0-5604 GCF_983023055.1 Dethiosulfatibacter sp.
GTACAAACCTTATGTTTGACTTGTCTATTCCCATACCGAAGGCGTTGGTAGCAAATACAATCCTAGCATCGTCATACATGAATTTTTCCTGGTTGGCGGTTCTTTCATTGGGGGACATACCGCCATGGTATCTTGATACTGGATATCCCTTTTTCGAGAACTTGTTGTAAAGTTCATCAACCCTTTTTCTGGTAGCACAGTATATTATGCCTGATGAATTTTTGTGGTTGTGAAGATAGTTTTCTATAAAAAGGTCTCTGTCCAAGCCTCTTAACACCCTCAACTCTAGATTTTCCCTGTCAAAGCCGGAAATGAATACTTCAGGATTTCTTAGTCCAAGAAGATCCACAATATCATTTTTTACTTCCTCATTTGCAGTAGCAGTATAGGCTGTAACTACAGGTCTTTTTTCGAAGGAGTCTATGAATGTCCTTATATTCCTGTATCCAGGTCTAAAGTCGTGTCCCCACTGTGAAACACAGTGAGCTTCGTCGACTGCTATCATATTTATTGTCTGATTAAGCATTATGGATTTGAATCCTTCAAGCTCAAGTCTTTCTGGTGATACATAAAGAAGCTTGCATCGATTTTCTTCAACCGCTTTCAGAACTTCGGCATATTCAGACTGGCTTTGTGAGCTGTTTATATATTCTGCAGGAAGGCCTATTCTTTTCAGTTCGTCCACCTGGTCTTTCATAAGTGATATGAGAGGAGAAATAACTATGCTTAGCCCATTAAACATAAGGCTGGGAATCTGGTAGCACATGGATTTTCCGCCTCCAGTAGGCATGATTGTAAAGACATCATTGCCTTCCAGTGTATTTTCGATTATTTCTTTCTGTTTGCTTCTGAACTCATCGTATCCGTATAGTGTTTTCAGTATTTCATATATTTTATCCATAAATGGCTCCTGTAAATATTAATATGCAACTCCATAATTATAACACAAAAAAATAAAATTCAATCAAATAAAATATGCTCTCATAAAGTTGTTATTAATACTTTATAAGAGCATAAAAGGATGTTGAATTTTGTTTAATCTGTTTTGTTTTCGTCGTTGTCTTTTTTTTCATGAGAACGCTTCGCTTTTTCAGCCCATTTTTTAATATCAGGCAGTAATTCCCGTAGTTCCATAGGAAGAGGGAAGAGTATGGTTGTGGACTTTGAATCGGCTGCTTCCGACAATGACCTGAGCATTCTGAGAGTCATTGCACCATTTTGAGTTGAAAGTATTTCAGTAGCCTGGGCAAGTTTAAAGGCAGCTTCTTTTTCACCGTCTGCCTGAATGATTACAGCTCTTCTGTTACGCTCGGCTTCGGCCTCTTTGGCTATGGCTCTTTGCATTTCCTGAGGCAGTGTAACATCTTTTATTTCAACTGCCGTTACCTTGACGCCCCAAGGGTCTGTTGCTTCATCAACGATTTTTTGTATTACATTGTTGAGCTTTTCTCTTTCTGACAATAATTCATCAAGATATGCCTGACCTACAACGCTTCTCAGTGTTGTCTGTGCATATTCTATTGTAGCTTCATGGTATTTTTCAACGTTTACAATTACCTTGTCCGGAGCTACAGCCCTGTAGTAGAGCACAGCATTGATCTTGCAGGTAACATTGTCCTTCGTTATCACTTCCTGAGTAGGGACATCGAATACTATAGTTCTAAGGGGAACCCTTACAATTCTGTCGATTATTGGAATGATGATTATAAGGCCTGGACCTTTTACGCCAACCAATCTACCCAGTCTGAAAAGAACTGCTCTTTCATATTCGAGAATTATTTTTATTGCAAGGCGGAGTATAAGAACAAGAAAGATCAAAACTCCGACAATGGTCATAAATCTTTCATCTAGAAAAAACACTTTTATACCTCCTTGGACTTAATGTCCGTATCATTATTTGTTTTTTTGACTATTACATTTATTCCTTCACGTTTTATCACTACTATTCTTTCACCTGTTTCTATGGTGTCGCCTAAACTGCTGGTTCCGCTCCATATTTCTCCTTGAACTTTTACCAGACCTTTTGGATCAAGGGTGTCGACTACAGTTCCTGTTTTTCCGTCAAATTCGAAATTGCCGTGGACTACCTTGCTTTTTCTAAGTCTTATTATTCCTGTTAGAATTATCACCATTAGTATTCCGCTGCCTATTCCAATGCCTATTGCCATTAGTCTGAAGCTTCTGAACCATCCAGCAGGCATAAGTGGTTCTACAGGCAGGAATAGTATTCCAAGTACTATACTAACAATACCTCCGAAGGCAAGTATTCCAAATGTTGGGGTAAAGGCTTCGGCTACCAGGAGGGCAATTCCAAGCAGCAGCATTGCTGCGGCGAAGATATTCACCTCGAAAAGTCCAAGTCCGTAGAGTCCAAGCATTAATGCTATAGCTCCCAAAACTTCCGGTACAAAGGTTCCCGGTGCATTAAAACCTATGATGATGCCGTATATTCCCACTATGACAAGTATGAATGTAATCTGTGGATTGCTGACTATGTCGGTGATTCTGTCAACTATTGTCATTTCCAGTGGCTCTAAGTTTGCATTTTTTGTATTTAAGATAATATTTTCATTGTTTATTTTGACAGTAGTTCCATGAATTGTTTCAAGAAGTTCTTCAAGGGTGCTGGGAATATAGTCTATGACATTTTTTTCCAGGGCTTCGTAGGCATCGAGAGTAAGGTTTTCAGTGACAAATTTATCTGCGACATCAGTTGAACGTCCTCTTTCTCGAGCTATGCTCCTCATGTGACCTGCTAGAAATTTGATAGTTTTGTCATCTGCAGTTTGGGTGGTGCCTTCAGTGGGGGAGATGATTACCGGCATGGCTGCTCCGCATGTTGTTCCTGGAGACATTGCTGCAATATTCCCGCTTAGTAGAATGAAGCTACCGGCGGATGCAGCTATTGCTCCCTGGGGATACACATAGGTGATTACTGGAGTATTGGAATTTAGTATGAGCCGCATGATATCAATGGTTGCGGAAACAAGGCCTCCGGGAGTGTCTATAAGAAGAACTATTGCATCGGCATTCATTTCTTCGGCCGTTTCAAGGCTTCTTCTAATATATTCCGTAGTACCTGCAGTTATGGTATTGTTTATTTCGATTGTCAATACAAGGGGGGAGTCGTTTTGGGCTGAAACAAATACTGAGGATAGAATTACGGTCAGGAGAATCAATGGTAAAATCAGTATTGTGTTTCGTCTGATATTTTTAAACATTGCGATCATCCTTTATTTGATTGGATATCAAAAAAGCAGTTGTTGCTTAATTCAATTATATCACAATTTGTATAAAGTTATAAGAGAGGCAAAAAACCCTATGGATACGATATGAAATCTAGCCATAGGGTAAATGTGTTTATAAAGTCGAATATATGTTTATATTATTTTCTTTTGTCATATTTATCTTTCTGTTTTGTACCAGATAGTCAAGGTGTGCTGCCGCTTCTCCTACGGCAAACCATTTCTGGTGTGGAGGGAAGTCATTCCAACTTTTCAGCCTTACAGACCAGGTCATTTTAGAAGCAACCTCATAGGCTGTAAGTCTTTTGCCATCTTTTATTATTGAATATGCTTCATCAAGTCTTTCCATATGGTGGTCAATGAGTTCTCTTATCCTTTTTTTATCATCGCCCATTGCATTCCTGTGGGAGGATAAGGTATAGGATACATCAAGGGTTTTTAATTTTTCAAGACTTTCCAGATAACTGCCTAAGGAGTCGGTTACTCCTGGAAGAGGACTAATATTAGGAGTTATGTCGAAAATTATATGGTCGCCACTGAAAAGTATTTTTTCTTCTTCAACATAAAGGCACATGTGTCCTGGAGTATGTCCTGGAGTTAAAATTGTTTCAAGATTGATTCCACCAAGATTAAATACATAGCCGTTTTCTACCTCTACATACACCGTATCAGAAGGAGGGGAATATTTTATAATGGGATTGGTTTCTTTATTCATAATGAACTCATCTTCTGAGAAGCCTTGATTCATGAATTTTTCCTTGGTATCATCCCAGTAGTCACCTTTGCTGAAATATTCCAGATACATTTTATCGATTGAGCTTATATATATTTTGCTGGATTCTGAAGCAATTCGCTTGCTTAAACCTGAATGATCCGAATGTAGGTGTGTAAGGAATATATCGGTGTTTTCCATGTCTGCTCCGATTTCATCTAATCCTTGAACCAGCGCCTCGTAACATATGTCGCTGTTGAATCCAGTATCAATAAGGAGATTTCTTTTTTTACCTTTTATAAAATAGCTGTTTAGATTTTTTAATGGATTGTTTGGAAGGGGAACTTCTATTAAGTAGATATTACTAAAGATTTCTCGTGTCATATTTTCTCTCTTTCTATAATTGATTTTAAGATATTATACAAAAAATACAAGTAAGGTACAAGTATGTTTAAAATCATAGTGTGTTTTATTAAAAAACATAAGGGGATTCAACAGCTTTGAATATCAATAAAATGTGGTTCAATATTGTTGAAAAATTAACATTCATTTGATAAAATAAGGTATAATAAAGGTACACATTATTGCACAACGATGAATCAAAATCAGTACAATAATGATAGATAAGATTATCCAGGAGACTGACATGAATGATAAAAACAGAATTGAAAAAATAAATGAAGAACTTAGTGAAACAATGGAGTCCTTGCAGAATATAAGGATAATCCAGAAAAAGATTGCTAGTGTGAGCGAATCCTTGGGATACCTTAAGAATCAAAGGGAAGAGCTCTACTTGAAGCTTGAAAAGGAAGAAAAGGATGTGGAAAAGCTCAACAATTTCACCTTTGAAAATCTTTTCTGTACTTTGACCAGCAGTAAGACCGACAAGCTTCAAAAGGAAGAGGAAGAAGTACTTGAGGTTAAGTCCAGAATAGACAGGTTGAATTTTGAAATCGAAGCAGAGGAAAGACAGTTGAAAAGTCTTAAGGCAGACAAAAATACTAAAGTCAGGCTGAGGGAAAGATATGTCGAACTGATTAATGAAAAGAGAGAAATAATCAAGAATATCTATCCGGGAATATGGCAGGAACTTGAAAAAAGAAATGAAGATATAGATTGTCTCAAGCTAAAGCTGAAGGAGATTAAGGAAGCGGTATATGCTGGAGAGAGAGCATATACCCAGGTAGGAAAAATCCAGAAGACACTTCAGTCAGCAGCAAACTGGGGTACCCTTGATATGGTAGGCGGTGGCATTTTATCTACTGTAGTCAAAAGAAACAAGATGAGGGAAGCTCAAGACCAGATCCATGATTTCCAGCATACTCTAAGGAAGTTCAGCAGGGAGCTGAAGGATGTGGATATGGATATAATTATAGACCTTGCAATTGATGATTTCCTGGGTTTTGCAGACTGGTTCTTTGACGGCCTGCTTGTTGACTGGATGGTACAGTCAAAAATCAATAAAGCAAGGGATCAGATTGACAGTCTCGATGGGAAAATAGACAATCTTGTCAACAGGCTCAGAAAGGAACTGAAAAAGGCGGATGGTGAAATAAAGGAACTTGAAGATATAAACAGAAATGAAATTCTAGACGTTGAAAGAAAAATATAAGTATTCATACCCTGAGCAAAGGAGATGATGTTTTT
>NZ_CEZJXU010000130.1:0-5587 GCF_983023055.1 Dethiosulfatibacter sp.
AGCATGGATTCTATGAGGGCGCTTCTGAAGCCTCTGTCTTCAAGAACCTTTACGGCTTCTATAGTCGTACCTCCTGGAGAACAGACTGAATCTTTAAGCTCTCCAGGGTGCATGTCAAGTTCTTTAACCATTTTTGCAGCACCCATTACTGCCTGGGCGGCAAGATTGTAAGACATTTTTCTTGGAAGTCCTGTAAGAACTCCTGCATCACCCATAGCTTCAATCATTATGTATACATAAGCTGGTGAACTTGCTGATATGGATACCAAGGTATCCATATGATCTTCTTCATCAAGCTCCTGTACTTCACCAAATCCATTGAATATTATTTCAACCTCTTTTTTTTCTATGTCTGTAAAAACATCGGGAGCATAATAAATACCTGTCATTCCTTCACCTACCAGGGATGGTATGTTTGGCATTGCCCTTAAAACCTTAAGATTTTCTATTCCAGTAGTTTCCCTGCATTCCTCAATAGAATAGCCAGGTGCAAGACTTACAAGCACATGCCTATCAGGTTCGATTACATCTTTTATTTCATTTAATACCTTTCCATAATGTTGGGATTTTATTGCCAAAAATATGTATTTGCATTTTTTCACAAGATCGACATTGTTTTTTGCGCATTTGATCATCAGATCCATGCTGAGTTTTTCCTTGGATTCATTTGATTTTGAATTGATGTATATTCTGTCAAGCTCGAATTTGTTTTTTGCCATACCTGTAATTATGGCTTTGGAAACATTTCCTGCTCCTATAAAACCTATCTTATTCATAGCACTCTCCATAATGATATTTTATTTATAATAACAAATGTATAAATATTTGTAAATGATATTAATTACAATAACGTTTTCATCCACTCATATAAGCGGATATTGATGAAGAAAAATTGGATATACTAGATTCATAAAAGTATACTACATTTAATAAATTTGATGCAAAGTAATGAAAAAAGTTATGAAAGAAGAAAATAAGAATATAAATGCAATTTAAATTGCTTATGAAATTGATTTAATAAGGTAAATATGCTAATATATCTCTATCGATTTAAATGATTAGGAGGTTCTTATGAGCGAAATGAAAAGTGAAAGTTCGAATTTTATACAAAAGATAATTGACAATGATAATAAAGTAGGAATTTATGACAATAGAGTACACACAAGATTCCCACCTGAACCAAACGGATATCTTCATATAGGACATGCCAAGTCCATATGTCTAAATTACAGCCTTGCAGTAAACAACAAGGGTACTTTCAACCTTAGATTTGATGATACAAATCCTGTAAAGGAAGACGATAAGTATATAAGAGCAATAGTTGAAGATATAAAATGGCTTTGTCCCGAATGGAGTGGAGAGGTGTTTTATGCATCAAACTATTTTGATACAATGTATGAAAGTGCGGAAGAGCTAATCGAGAAAGGTCTTGCCTATGTAGATGATCTCACAGCTGATGAAATGAGGGAATACAGAGGTACTCTTACTGAGCCTGGAAAGGAAAGCCCCTTCAGGGAAAGGTCAGTAGAGGAAAACATTGAAATCTTCAGGAACATGAAAAAGGGCGAATATGAAGATGGGAAAAAAGCTTTGAGAGCCAAGATCGATATGGCAAGTCCAAACCTTAACATGAGAGACCCTGTAATATACAGGATGTTAAGAGCCCACCACCATAATACAGGAGACAAATGGTGCATTTATCCAATGTATGACTTTGCCCATCCTATACAGGATGCCATAGAAGGAATAACGCATTCCGTATGCACATTGGAATTTGAAGATCATAGGCCTCTTTATGATTGGGTTCTTGCAAATCTTGATAAATTCAAGGTTCAGTCTCCAAAGCAGATTGAATTTGCAAAGCTGTTTCTTACAAAGACAATGATGGGCAAGAGATATCTCAAGCAGCTTGTTGACCAAGATCTTGTAGATGGTTGGGATGATCCTAGGATGCCAACAATTTCCGGCTATAGAAAAAGGGGATACACTTCTGAATCAATAAGAAAATTCTGCGATGATATAGGTGTTTCGAAATCACAAAGTGTTGTAGACATAGCGATGCTTGAACATTCCATAAGAGAAGATTTAAGAATGAAGGCTCCAAGAACCATGGCTGTTTTGGATCCTTTAAAGCTGGTTATTACAAATTATCCTGAAGGAGAGGTTGAATATCTAGATGCAGATATGAATCCTGAAAATCCTGAAATGGGCAAGAGAAGCATTCCTTTCAGCCGTGAGATATATGTTGAGAGAGAAGATTTCATGGAAGTTCCGCCTAAGAAATTCTTCAGGTTGTTTCCAGGAAATGAGGTAAGACTTAGACATGCATATTTTGTCAAGTGCAATGAAGTAATCAAAGATGAAAATGGTGAAGTGATTGAACTTAGATGTACCTATGATCCGAAAACAAAGAGTGGAAGCGGTTTTAGTGATAGAAAGGTAAAGGGTACATTACATTGGGTGTCTGCGGATTACACCCTTGATGCTGAAGTTAGGCTCTATGATTATATGATGGAAGACGAGGATTTTGACAAGACCAATTTCCTTGAAAAGCTCAATCCAATGTCAAAAGTCACATTAGAAAATTGCAAAATTGAGTCTAATATGTCTGCAGCTTCAATAGGAGATAGGTTCCAGTTTTTGAGACATGGATATTTCATAATAGATAAGAATGCTGAAGAAGGCAACAAGTTAGTATTCAACAGGATAGTATCCCTTAAAAGTTCATGGAAGAAATAAAAACTCTGGGTTAGAAAATTCAGTGTAGAAAATATTGGCCGTCATGTTTATGGCGGCCTTTTGAGGAGCGGCAATGGAATTAAATCAATTTTTTGAAGATGTTTTAACAGATAAGACTCTTGTAAGCATGGTGGCTTCAAATCCCAGAAAGAAACAGAACGAATGTAAAAGAATAAATATCAAGCCTGTACTCATAAGGAACCAATATACACTTCAATTTGAATCATTAATAAACAACAAGGCTTTTCATGAAAATCTTAGTGTTGATGAAGCTGCTGAAAAAATCATTGAAAACATGAGGGACAATTTCAAAAATATATATATCAAGACACAAAATCATGAGTATCAATGTATGGTTTCAAAGAAAGGAAAGCTTACTTGCAAAAAGAAAGAGATTGAAATAGCAAGTTTTAGTCTTTCGCATGACAGAAAAAAGGATTATATAATCCCGGACAATGAAAAATGCGATTTCCTGATTGAACTTGGAGTAATGGATGATAATGGAAAAGTGTATAAGAAAAAATATGACAAATTTAGACAGATAAACAAATTTCTCGAAATAGTGGATGGTACAATTGACTATGAAAATATTAATGGAAGCTTCAAGATAATCGATTTTGGATGCGGCAAGGCTTACCTGACATTTGGCCTCTACTATTATTTTCATAATATATTAAATAAGGATGTTGAAATCATTGGACTTGACTTGAAGGAGGATGTAATAGACTTCTGTAATAGAACAAGTGAAAATCTTGGATATGAGAATCTTGAATTTATCAAGGGAGATATTGTTGATTTTGATTCTAGAAGTGACATAGATATGATAGTGACCCTTCATGCCTGCAACAATGCCACTGATGCTGCCCTTGTAAAGGCGGTCAAGTGGAATGTTGATTATATATTGTCTGTACCGTGTTGCCAGCACGAATTTTTCAACAAAATAGATAATGCATGTCTTGCACCCATGATTGAACACGGACTTATTAAGGAAAGACTTTCTTCTATGGTAACGGACACTCTTAGAGTGTTGTATCTCAACAATGAAGGATATGAAGTCAAGCTTGTAGAATTTGTAGCTATGGAACATACTCCTAAGAATATTATGATTAAAGGTGTAAAAAAAGGAATGGATGTTAATGCTGCAAAAATGAAGTATAATAAATTCAAGAAGTTCTGGAATCTTGATGATCTATTCATTGAGAAATATCATAATGAGGAAATTGGGAATGAATATTAGTTTCAACGTAGAAGACGGAAACATATTTGAATATATACTGGACAATATACCCGATGCCATAACCGTGGTGGATACTAAATGCACAACACTATTTTTCAACAAAACTTCAGAAGAGTACTTCAACATAAAAAAAGAGGAAATAATAGGAAAGGATCTAAGGAATGTTTTTCCCAGCTCCCTTCTTCCTAAAGTTATTGAAAGTGAGAAGGTATATCACAATATATACAACAGTCCAAGGGAAAACACATATACCATAATAAGCGCCATACCCCTTTATGACGACAAGGGCAAGCTTATTGGAGGACTTTCAAGAGACCGAGACATTACCGAATACATGAAGCTTACAGATGTACTGTCGAAAACTCAACACAACCTTTCTGAACTGGAAAAGGAATTATCCGTGACAATGCAAAGTGAATCCTATTTTTCGAAAATAATCAGCAATAATACTGAATTCATAAAAAGGATAAACCTTTGTAAAAACATATCGAGAACGCCTATGAATATTCTAATCAACGGTGAAAGTGGTACAGGAAAGGAGCTATTTGCAAGAGCCATCCATCACGAAAGTGAAAGACAAGGTAATTTTGTTGCTGTAAACTGCTCTGCAATACCCGAAGAACTGTTTGAAAGTGAACTTTTCGGATATGATGAAGGAGCCTTTACAGGTGCAAGAAAGAATGGAAAGCCTGGCAAGTTTGAGGAAGCAAACAACGGAACCTTATTTCTTGATGAGATAGGAGACATGCCTGTTACACTACAGCCTAAGATATTGAGAATTCTTGAAGATGGATATGTTACAAGAATAGGAAGCAATAAGGAAATAAAGATAAACGTAAGAATAGTATCGGCTACAAATAAAGATCTAAAAGAAGCCATACAAGATAGAAGCTTCAGGAAAGATTTGTATTACCGGCTCAACACCTTCCAGGTACAGCTGATTCCCTTAAAAGACAGAAAGGAAGATGTTGTTCTTCTTGCAAACAAGTTTCTGCAGAAATTCTGTATGGAAAACGGCATGAACATAATCGAAATCCCTAATGAAATATTTAATATATTCAAAAGACATAGCTGGGAGGGAAATGTAAGAGAGCTTAAGAATATAATACAGCGTTCAGTTCTTCTTGCAAAGGAAAGTAATAACGAAAAGATTCTAATCGAATTTCTTCCGGATTATCTTCAGGTGATAGATGTTGAAGAAGAACTTTCTCTTGATTATGATTCATCAACTCAGGGAATTGAAGAGTATTTAGAAAAGATAGAAAAAGAAATAATCAAAAAAACTCTTGATAGTTTTAACTATAATAAGAAAAAAACAGCCGAGCATCTTAGTATGCCGAGAAGCAATTTATACTATAAAATAGAAAAATACGGGCTCTAGTGTCGAAAAGTCGACACAGGAGTCGAGAAGTCGACATTGGATTAAAGGTGGTTTTTAAAAATAGTAAGGGAATGAAATACATATGTTGTGTTTTGTTCTTTTTTTATATACAAAAATAGGCTTTTGACATATATATGACCGTTGGCATGGTAATTGCATTAGTATAGATTAGATCTTATTAGGAGGGAAGTATGAGAATTGAAAAGCATCCTATTTTAAACTTTGAAAGA
>NZ_CEZJXU010000131.1:0-5529 GCF_983023055.1 Dethiosulfatibacter sp.
TTGTCATTGGAATAAAATCCAGAGGGATTCCAATGGCAAAGCGAATCATTAGTATGATCAAGGATATAGAAGGTGAATCGGTACCCTATTATAGTCTCGATATATCTATGTATAGGGATGACGTAAACAATGTTGACAGCATAAATATTAACAAGGAAAAAGATATGGATGTAAAGGACAAGGTAGTAATACTTGTAGATGACGTACTCTTTACTGGTAGAACTGTAAGGGCTGCAATGGATGCAATCATAGATCAGGGAAGACCTAAGAAGATAGAACTTGCCGTTTTAATTGACAGGGGACACAGGGAACTGCCAATACGTGCTGATTTCGTTGGGAAAAATGTTCCAACGTCAAGAAGCGAAAGGGTGACTGTTCACATAGAGGAGCTTGACGGCCTCAATCAGGTTCTTATTGAGGAGTAAGTTAAGTATTGAAATGAATAATAAGAAGGGCTGCATTTTAGCTGGAATTAATCCAACTGAAATGCAGCCTTTTATTAAAGCACTTTAGTTCTTGATTTCAGGTTTTTTTGGTTCAATAATCAGTGAATAGTTTTCGTGGAATATGACAAAACCGGGTTTTGCTCCCTTAGGTTTCTTTACGTTGTATCTTTGAGTATAGTCTATTTCTACTTTTTGTTGTTTGTTATTTTTGCTGTAGAAGGCAGCATAGGAAGCAGCTTCTTCGATTGTTGAATCCGGAATATCTTTACCTTCAGCTCTAACTATAACATGTGAACCGGGAACGTTCTTGGCATGGAGCCATAAATCTTCCTTGGAAGACATTTTAAAGGTTATGAGGTCATTTTGAATATTGTTTTTCCCTATGAGTATTTCAAATCCGTCTTTTGACACAAGACATATTGGTTTGCTTTTTCCTATCTTGGTTTTCTTTTTTTCCATTGTGTTGATATAACGAGTTTCGTATAGTTCTTTTTTTATTTCCTCAAGTACCTCTATTTCAGATACTGATTCAAGGTTGTATAGTATGTTTTCTAGATATTCTATGTTTTCTTTTGTGATTTTTATTTGTATCTTTAAGTTTATTTCGGCAGTTTTAAGCTTGTTGTATCTTTTGTAGTATTTCTGGGCGTTTTGGGAAGGGGTAAGTCTTTTATCCAGTCTTATTTCAACCTGGGAATTATCTATATAGTTTATAGCTTCGAGCATTTCATCATCCTTGTTGATTTTGTATATATTTGCAATAACAAGATCACCATATGTTTTATAAATATCCCTGTTTTTAGATTTTGTTAGTTCCTGCAGGAGTTTTCCAAGCTTTTTTTTGTTTTTGTCAAGAAGACTTGAAATTTTCTTTCTGAGGTTGGATGTTTTCTGTTTAAAGCTGTTGAAGTTTGCCTTCTCATAATAGAAAACATCAAGGATTTCATTTACTGAGTTGTAATCAATTGGAGAACATCCTTCTAGATGAGTCATTCTGAAACAGTGGAAATCCAAATATTCTCCTGATTCTTCGTCAGCATATACAATAGGGGAATAATCTTTATTTTCAATGTTTTTTTTCAATTTTGAAATCGTACTGTAAAGAAGGTCTATTTTGCTTTCATCAAGTTCGCCAAGAAAATCATTTTCACTCAGAGATGATCTGTGACAAAGTTCTCTGGATAAAAATGGGCTCATTCCATAAAAAGATTTGACTATGAATTTTCCCAACTGTAGTCCCTGGTTGGATTCAATAAGAATTTTTTTGAATATCTCATCATCTATTTTCATCAAATTTATTTTTTTATCGAAAATTGGAGCGAGATATTTTACGCCTGGGAAAATTTGTCTTTTTGAGCTGACATTGTAGCCGATTCTTTTTATTGAATCAAGAACCTTGTTGTTTGAATCAGTCAACACTATATTGCTGTGTTTTCCCATGATCTCTATGAACAGTCTTTTTATAGCAAAGGTTTTAAGTTCGTCCCTTGTTTCAATTTCTAGCATAACTATTCTATCCATGTTGATTTGAACGATTTTTCTGATTATTCCGCTTGTTAGATGCTTTCTCAAGAACATGCAGAATGAAGGGGGTGTCTGTGGGTTCTTAAAGGTTTTACTGGTTGTATTAAGCCTTGGGAAGGAGCTGTTTGCTGAAAGAATAAGCTTTGTGTTTCCCTTGGATGATCTTAAGTTTAAAATGATTTCTTCCTTTTCAGGCTGGTAAATCTTATCTATTTTACTTCCTTCAACGGTATTGTTAAGTTCGGAAACAACACTGCTTAGGAAAAATCCGTCTAATGCCATATTTTTCTCCTTGAAATAATTTATCCTCTTATATTATAATGTTTCATTGATAATTACAATCATTGATGTTAAGATATAGTATAAATAATTATACGAATAATTACCCGGGAGGAATTAATGAACTTTGTAGGCAGTATGACAGGCTTTGGAAAAGGCGAACACACAAACGAAAATATTAAGTTTTCTGTTGAGATAAAAACAATCAACAACAGATACAATGATATAAATATAAGAACACCTAAATACATTAGAAGTTTTGAAGACAAAATAAGAAGAATTATAAAAAAACGCATAAGCAGAGGTAGGGTGGATGTTTCTGTTACTTATGAAATGCTTAAGGAGAGCGATGTTGAGGTTAAGGCCAATATACCCGTTGCAATACTTTACAAGAAAGCGTTAGAGGAACTGATAGAGGTTTTAGAACTTAAGGAATTACCATCATTGGATACATATTTAAAGCTTCCTGATATTCTTGAAACAAGAAAATCAGAGGAAGATGAAGATGAAACATGGATTGTTCTTGAGGAAGCTATTGAAAATTCAATAAAAGAGCTTATAGACATGAGGAACATTGAAGGGGAGGAGCTTAAGAATGATATCGTCAAGCAGGCCCATAGAATCGATGTTCTTATTGATGAAATAGAAACCTATGCAGGTACTGTAGTTGAGGAATATAAGCTTAAGCTTGAAAACAGAATAAGCGAGTTATTGACTGATAAGTATACAATTGATGAAAGTAAGCTATCTAATGAAATAGTGTTTTTTGCCGACAGGGCGGATATCAATGAAGAGATAGTCAGGTTTAGAAGTCATATCAAACAGCTGGTTGAAACGCTAAACAAGGGTGGAGTAATAGGGAGAAAGCTTGATTTCATTCTTCAGGAAATAAACAGGGAAGCAAATACAATTGCTTCCAAGTCAAGTTCTGTTGATATTACTCAAAGATCTGTTGAAGTCAAGAACTGTATAGAAAAGATGAGAGAACAGGTTCAAAATATAGAATAGGTGATTGTATGAGAATGATTAACATAGGTTTTGGCAACATAGTTTCGGAAGACAGGGTTATAGCGGTAATAAGTCCCGAGTCTGCCCCCATAAAAAGGGTGATTAATGATGCAAGGGATGGTAATAAGCTTATCGATGCCACATATGGAAGAAAAACCAGGGCTGTTATTGTCATGGACAGTAACCATGTTGTATTATCGGCCATTCAGCCTGAAACTGTAGCACAAAGATTTATGACTATAGATAGTATGGTAAAAGGAGTGGAAAATGACTAAAGGAGTTTTAATAGTTGTTTCGGGTCCTTCCGGGGCTGGAAAGGGCACATTATGCAAGGAATTGGTTGAGAGAAACAACGATATTGCACTTTCGATATCCTGTACAACAAGAGCCTTGAGAGGCAAGGAAGTCGAAGGTATAAACTATTATTTTATTAGTACAGAGGAGTTTAAATCAAGAATTGAGAATAATGATTTTCTGGAATATGCAAGTGTATATGGAAATTATTATGGAACTCCGAAGTGGAAAGTGTTAGAATTGATTGATAAAGGTGTTGACGTAATACTTGAGATAGATATTCAGGGAGCACTAAAAGTGAAGGAAGAATATCAGGACGGAGTATTTATTTTCATAGTGCCTCCATCTCTTCAGGAATTGAAGGAAAGAATAACGTCCAGAGGAACAGACAGTAAAGAAGCTATTATCAAAAGAATGGACTGTGCTTATGAGGAACTAAGCTATGCATTCAAGTATGATTACGCAATTGTTAACGATTATATAGAAAATGCCGTGGACAAGATAGAAGCTATTATTGTCGCGGAAAAGAACAAGGCAAATCGTCAGAAACAATTAATAAACAGTATAAGGGAGAATTAAGATGATAAAACCGCCGATTGATGAACTATTGAAAATGGTTGAAAGCAGATACATGTTGGTAACAGTAATATCAAAAAGAGCAAGATCGATAGTGGAAGGTGAAGAAATACTTGTTAAAACAGCACAATTAAAGCCCGTAAATATTGCAGTGGAAGAATTTTACGACGGTAAAATTGATTATGAAATAATTAAATAAAGCTTGCTCTGCAAGCTTTATTTAATTTTCTGGAAGTACAAAAGTGATTCGTAGAAATCATTAACGAGTCTTTATGGAATGTCAAAAAATCCGAAGGGTTCCATGTACCTGCGGATTTTACTTATAATCAGGACTGTGTTTTATTGTCAGTACCTGGTACTTGGAACTTATTAAACACTGAAGGGTTTATGCTCTTTAAATATTAAAATTTTTACGGAAGTGGGACCATGATTAGGTATTGTAATATTATCATAAACAATAAATCGAGAAATACAGATAAGTCCTATTGTTACAAGACCTGCGTAGGTTCTTTCGAAGAAACATTGACAGGAAGAAGAGTACTGGTGAATTTCAATAATTCTCTTATTGTTGGACTTGTTGTATCCGAAGAGGAATATGCAGAGATTGATGAGGACAAGGTCAAGGATATAATATCGGTCATAGACGAAGAGCCAATAATGGACGGAAATAAAATCCTGCTGGCGGAATGGATAAGGGAAACATACCTTTCAAGATTCAATGAAGCTTTTTCATTGATGAATCCACCCATGACAAAGATTGAAATCCTTATAAAATCAGAAGCTGACAAATCAGGTATTTTTGAAGACCTTTTGCCGAAAAACAAGTGGATAGCAATAAAGAAGCTTTCTGACATTCTCAAGGACAGAAGAATATTTGATTTTTTGAAATCCTCCCTTGAAAACGGTCATGCTATAATTGAAACAAGGGACAAGTCTTTTGAAAAGAAGGTTGTTGAATCTGTTCATCTTCTTAAAACTGATTTTGAGGACCATATAAGGAAAAATTCCCACAAGCAACTTCATATACTAGCTACAGTAAGGAATGGACCTGTTGAAATAAACAAGTTGATTAAAAGTACAGGCTCAACAAGGATGCAGATTAGAAAGCTTTGTGAAAAGGGATTTGCAAAAGTTGTTGTATCTGAATCAATGAAAGACACTGTGGACAAGGTTATCAACAAGGGAGAAGTGACAATCAGTGAAAGACAGCGCGATACTGTAGAAGGCATCTTGAAATCAGAAGTGAAAAAACATCTTATTCACGGTGTGACAGGCAGCGGCAAAACTGAAGTTTATATGAAAATCATTGAAAGCTTCATTGTTGATAACAAATCTGTTGTATATCTTATTCCAGAAATATCATTGACTCCACAGACAATCGAAAGATTCAAAAAAAGGTTTG
>NZ_CEZJXU010000132.1:0-2165 GCF_983023055.1 Dethiosulfatibacter sp.
TTAATCAAATTTCGCTTTTCGTTCAATTATACTACTTCTGTTCGAAAAAACAAGCACCCTGACCTAGACAACGATCATTTTGAATTAGTAATGTATTTGGTAAATCACGGTGAATCTTACCACAAGTAAGTCTATAAGCCGAATAAGTTTGTGTTATAAATACTATAACACATCTATATTGTATTTTTTTTAACCACACGAAAATATTCTCAAGTCAAGTTATTTTCCTTATCGTTATCTTAATTCAATTAGACCACTGCAGTTTTATTTTTTGGCTCTGTTAGTAAGCGTTGTTGGTAAAGATTAAAAACAAGCATTTATGGGTATAATAACTATATAAACATCTTTAAAAGGTGGTGAAAGTTATTATGACAAATCTTAATTCTATATTGAGTGATATCAATAAGTTGAGCAATCATGATAAAGAAATTATCTTTGATGCAATCGAAGAAATTCTTGTGTTTGGTTCTTATGCCTTAGATGTAGAATCTGATATTAAAGAGCATCGTTTTAGTAAAGGTAGAGTTTGTCCTCATTGTGGTGGTCACGACATATGTAGATACGGCAAGTCTCAAGGAAAACAAAGATATCTTTGCCATTCTTGTAAGAAGACATTCGCAGATTTCACTTCTTCTCCAGCTTACAATAGCAAGAAACCACTTGAAAAATGGCTTCTTTATGCCAAGTGCATGATCAATGGATATTCTATTCGAAAATCGGCTGAAATCGTTGGAATACATCCTTCAACTTCTTTTTATTGGAGACACAAAATTTTAGATGCTATCCGCATGTTCCTTGGTGTTGGCCACGTGGAAGGTATTGTCGAAGCTGACGAAACATTCTTTCGTGAAAGTTTCAAAGGAAACCATAGCAAAAATAGTAATTTCAAGATGCCTAGAGAGTCTCACAAAAGAGGAACACCTGCAAGTAAAAGAGGCATTTCAAATGAGCAGGTCTGTGTCGCCACTGCTGTCGATCGTCAGGGTGATATTATTGCAGAATTGATCTGCCGAGGTAGAATAACTCATAACGATCTTAACAGACTCTATGCAGAACGAATAAACGACAATTCGATACTTTGTACCGACTCTCATAAGAGTTATATACGATTCGCCAATAACCTTCATCTTGAGCATCACCGTATCAAGCCTGGGAGGTTCAAAGAAGGTATTTATCACATCCAACATGTTAATTCGATGCATAGTGAGTTAAAGCAATGGATACGACGATTCAAAGGTGTTTCGACAAAGTACTTGGCGAACTATTTATACTGGTTCAAATGGCTGCAACTATTTAAATACGAACGGGACATTATTAAAGCCAAGGATCTGCTACTCCATTCGTCGACAGTTCATACAACTACAACGGTAGCTGATTTTAAAGACAGAAAAGCTATCTTTATTTAATACTGCTCTTTGCGGACAAGAAGCGAGTATTTTTCTATTATTATTTGCTTTATATTTACAATAACGAGGTATACTTGAGAGGTTTTTTTATATCTTGATTATTATGCCTTGTTATCAACAATATTTACGAACAGAGCCTATTTTTTATCTCTCATAATAATTTGATCGATTACTTGCCATAATCTGCTCCTTTTTTATATACATATATTATCGTGACCTAGTATGAAGTTTCCACCCTACGCCACAAAAACTGATTTCATTTTTTTTATATCAATTTTTCTTGAAATAGAAGCTTTATCTATGTTATTATAAAATCGGACGATAGAAAATCGACCGAAAGAGGTGGACGATATAATGGAACTCACAGGTGAAGCTAAAAATATAGAATATAAACAAGAGTACTCAAAGACAATATTGAAAACGGTATGTGCCTATGCAAATTTTCATGATGGATATATTATTCTGGGTGTAAAGGATGATTGTAAAATTGTAGGAGTTGAGAATATTGATGAGCTGAAGTTAAGTATCGAAAATGCTATCAACGATACCATAGTACCAAGTCCATATTATGAGTTTGAAGTAAAACAAGCAGGTGATTTGCAGCTTCTGCTGATCAAAGTATATAAAGGTGATCATACACCTTATACTTATCAAGGCAAGTCTTATATGCGTCGTGATACATCTACCGTCCAAGTGGATATGGTAACGAATCAGAATTTGATATTAGCAGGCAGAAACTTGGGTTATGAAGATTTGGCA
>NZ_CEZJXU010000132.1:2175-5519 GCF_983023055.1 Dethiosulfatibacter sp.
TCTCCAGCACAATCTTTATCATTTAAACATTTTGAGAATTTAATGAGAAAGCACTTTCAAATCACTACATTGTCCGATGATCTAATGCGTACTCTGGGACTGATTCACGATAACCAGTACAATATAGCGGCAGCACTGCTTTCAGATGATAATCCTATTGAGGGTTCAGTTGTACAGCTTGTTGCTTTTTCAGATACAGGCGTTGGCAGAATAAAAGACAGAATGACTCTGGATTCAGACTCTGTAATAAAGCAATTTGATGACTGTATGGCTTTCTACAAAAAACATATTAATGTTGGGGAAATCATTGAATCAGCGTATAGAAAAACTGTTGAATATGTTGGTTCATAGAGATTATTCTGTAGCTGTTGATGCCAGAGTTGAATTTTATTCCAATCGAATCGAAATTATCTCTCCTGGAGGATTGCCTTTGGGAATGCTTAAAGAAGAATATATCGAAGGCAGACTATCTAAACCGAGGAACAGGAAGATTGCAGATATCTTCCTTCGACTGAAAATTATTGAGAAGCTTGCAACAGGTATAAGACGAATCAAGGAGCAATATATTAATCAAGAAATAAAACCTGGTTTTCTGGTTAGTGAGAATGCTATAATAGTCGTTTTGCCCTATGTAAAAGAGTCAATCAGTCTAAAATACAGTTCCGAAATAGATAAAAGGGATATGAGCGTATTGACTGGTAAAGAAAGGACTGTTTATGACTTGATTTTGCAGCATCCGATAATCAAGCGAGTAGAAATTCAAAATCATATTGATCTTGAAAAATCCCAAACGATTAAATTGCTTAATAAGCTTCGAGATTCAGGATGGATTATCAAAGTTGGTAATGGACCTGCAACTGGATATAAAGCATTGGAATAACTGATCCATATCGACCGGTCGTTTCCGTTCGATATTTAATCGTCCGAAATCTACCGGTCGATTAAATTATTTATCCACTGCATTGTTAAGCTACAAATTCCAGTGCCCACAGACTACACTTAAACGACAAATTATAGTCACCTAATTTAATATATTCCTAAAGGATTGTGTTGCTGCCTGTTACACATTTTTTTCTTGACTTTAGACTTCATTCGACAGACCCTGTTTAGAATCATAATTAATTATCAAATAAAACACATCTTTAGAAGTAAATCTAATTAAATTCTTTTTTTCATCTCCTTCAGCATAAAAGCCATTTATCGATTCAATATCCTCGTCTACAAGTGTTTCAAAATAACCCATGACAGATACTCTTGCTACATTAATAGGATACTTTTCATTTGAGTAGTCCTCTGAGGAAAGTTCTATATTTTTAGACAATTCGTTCCATTTGAATTCATATAGACCACTTACTCCAACGCTGCTAACACATTCATTACTCACATAGACTATTTCTTCACTCCCATTATGCTTAGCAATTACTACAACAGCAGTTATTTTTGCTTTAAAGCTTCTATTATCTGGATATTCATCAACTTTATCTATTCGCTTATATATATATTCGATTGTTTCCAGCTCGATATTTTCAATTCTTTCTTGACAAGTTTCTTCATATTTGCTTTTTTCTTCCTTGTCATTAGCAATTACTCGATCAATTAAAACTGATTTACCATTTCCTGCTAAATAGTAGTATTCAGATTCGGATATTTCTGTAATAGTCACACCTACTTCATTTTCAATATTATCATTATAATTACAATATGTTAAAATCATGAGTAAGACTATTAGTCCAGTAACAATTTTTATCTTCATTTATTTTCTCCAAAAAATTTTCCGACTCAAACAATACATACAAATCAAAGTGTGTATTGTTTGAGTCGTGATTTTTAGTAGCAACTATAATTTAATACAATGTACATCTCTTCAGATAAATATGACTGTGGTGCTGTAACCGAACCATTAACAGTAAATCCAGGTATTTCAAATCCTACTCCAAATGAAACATCATACTCTACTTCAAAATATCCACAAGCAGATAATCTTACTTCTGTAGTTGGATAATTCCCTCATCAATTGAGATTCCCTCTGCTTTTGCCTTTGATTCTAAATACTCCTCATATGAAATTTCCCTCTCCTCGAAACTGTTATCACTTTCTACAAGACTTTCACTAACAGAAGCCTTTTCTCCTATTGCAAATACATTGATTTGCAATACCATTATCGCTACCAAAATAAATACTAATATCTTTTTCATTTCAATTCCTCCAAATTCAATTATAAACTTTTTTAGTTTCTTTTTCTCTAATACATTTTTTAACACTTATAATACAAACTTTCAACCATATCCTCAAATGTCACATAAATAGTGTCATCATCTGCTATTAATATAGCTCCGAACCGCCATAATACGAATCTCCTTCCAGAAATTCTCCCTTGCTTCCATTGACATATCCATAGGATACTATTCTGTAAGCAAATCCACTCTGCACACTGTATTCTCCACCAAGCAAAGCTGCATTACCTTCTTTTGTTATAGTCCAGTGCTTAAGATTTATCCAGCTTCCATTTTCATACTTCTGAAGAAATATACTCAATAATATTTTGTCAACATTTCTCGAAGTCAGTGAAGATGTAACAATGACTCTTCCATCATTGTCAATCTTCAAATTGTTATCAATCACACAGATATAAGAAAACTTCGCCTGACCTGCATCTTCCTTTGCTACCAGATTAGTATTTTCAGCTGCCTGTGCCGGTACTACAGAGATAAACATCGCAATACATAGATTCAAAATTACAATTCTGATTCTTCTCATTATTATCACCCCCTTCACTATATATAACTGTTTTGGGATGCGAAATCTTACACTTTTTTGAAAAGTTTTTTGTTACTTTTTCTTAATATTTTCAGCAATCTTTAAAAGTATTGATTTTTCAACATTCCCTTGAATATAATACATTTCTACATCATCATGCCACATCAATATATTTGAATTTTCCTTCTCAACAATGAGACCTTCATGGCCGTTAACTTCCACTTCCATGGATTTTCCATTCTCCGTATCAACATGGTATCCTCCGGTAACTGAACCTTGATAGAATATTATTTCTTCAGACTCGTCTTTTGTGAAAATCATGATACCAGAGAATTCATCCTTTATTGTATCCGTTAACTGGTATCCTTCAGGGATGATTGTCGGATAACAATATCCCTCCCAATTTCCCTGTATATCGTCGGCCCGAACATTATTCATGTTTTCTATGGTTTCAACAGCTGTATATTTCTCTCTAGCCTCTTCTATTATATCAAAAAACTTGATCCTCAAAGCATCCACACTCATGATTGCTGCACCAAATATGAAAAATGCACAAACTACTATAGCTGCCGTGCGTGTTCCTAGCC
>NZ_CEZJXU010000133.1:0-5506 GCF_983023055.1 Dethiosulfatibacter sp.
CTCCAAACCTGTATACGGTCATGAGGGATTTACACAAGGTAACAAATCAACCGGTTAAAATATTTGAATCTGGACCTTGTTTCAGAAAAGAAACCCAGGGCGCAAATCATATGAATGAATTCACAATGCTTAACCTGGTTGAATTGGCAAGTGTTGAAGAAGGCATGCAAATGGAAAGACTTGTAGAATTGGCTAAATTGGCAATGGATGCCATAGGCCTTGTTGATTATGAACTGGTTACAGAGTCATCTGAAGTTTATGGTGAAACCATTGACATTGTTCATAATGGAATAGAACTGGCATCAGGTGCATATGGACCACATGTTTTGGATGAACATTGGGGTATCTTCAATACATGGGTTGGAATAGGATTTGGACTGGAAAGAATAACCATGGCAGTTGAAGGCTACCAAAACATTAAGCGGGCAGGTAGAAGTCTATCGTATATTAATGGAGCAAGATTGAATATCTGATGAAATTGGAGGCAAAAATGACAAGGCTGATTAATGATTGGATAAAAGATATTAGTGATAGCATTGGAACATATGAGGATGATTTAATATCAAAAACAGGAATGGGATATCTTGAATTGGCATCTGCTACCGGCAATATATCAAAAACTGATATGAATAAGTTCGTTGATGATTCAAAGATAGCAGTTATACCTGTTACAACAGGATTGGGTGTCATAGGTCGTTTTTCACAGTCGGTATTTTCAATACTGGAGCATATGGGTTTCAATGTTTTTATAACAAAAAATACTGATGTCGATGGAATTTATGAAGCAAATTTACATGAAGCAGATATACTGTTCATGGCTGACGATGACAGGTTTATTGCAATAAATCTTAAGGAAAATATTGTTGCTGACAATAGTATCGCTACAGCAGCTGGATTCGTAACTGCAGCAGAAGCTTATTATGGAAATTTAGCAGGTAAAGAAGTATTGATTGCAGGTTATGGAAATGTAGGCTCTGTCATATTAAAAGAATTGAAAAAGAGATGTGCAATATCTTTTGTGTATGAAATTAACAATGAAAAATACAATAAAATAATAGATGACGGTGGAATACCGATTGAAGATAAAGGCAGCATCGTTGATTTTGATTTAATAATTGATGCGACAAATGCCGGGAGCTGGATTGAACCGGGAATGCTGAAAGATGATGTAATCATTGTATCTCCAGGAGTACCCGTATCACTGGACAAGGATGCCTATAAGATTTATGGAGAGAGAATGCTGCATGACTATTTGCCTATAGGTGTTGCCACAATGGCTGGAATGGTTTGCAAATAACAAAATGTTAATATGGGGGGTTGATCGGATTGATCGCGTAGACTCTAAATCTATGTAGCAGAGTGAAACTCTCTGACTCCCCGCCAAATAAACTATGGAGATAAAAATATGAATAATAGAAGTATAGATGATATTTTGAAAAAAGCTTTATCAGGAAACACCTTGAAAAAAGATGAAATTGTGGATATTCTTTCATTGGATAATGAGAATGACTTGAATAAGCTGTATAATGCAGCAAGAGAGATAAGAAACAGGAATTTTATGAATAAAATATTTTTGTATGGCTTTGTTTATTTTTCTAATTACTGCAGGAATAATTGTAACTTTTGCTATTCCAGGAAATCGAACAACATAGAAAGATACAGAAAAAACACTGATGAAATAATAGATATTTCACTGAGATTGAAAGATTCAGGTGTGAACCTTATTGATTTGACAATGGGTGAAGATCCTTTTTATCACAATAGCGATTTCAAGGATGTTTTTAATGCCTCATTTGAAGTTGAAAAACAAACAAATCTTCCCATGATGATATCACCGGGAGTAGTCGATCATGACTTGATTGACAGATTCAGTTCATCTGGAATTGAATGGTATGCCCTTTATCAGGAAACCCACAACAGAAATTTGTTTGAGTTACTTAGGAAAGACCAGGATTATGATATCAGGATGAATGCAAAATTGCATGCGAAAAGCAGTGGCATGCTTATTGAAGAAGGTATACTTGTTGGTGTTGGCGAAACACTGGAGGATATTGCCGATTCAATTCTTGAAATGAAAAAAATGGAAGCTGATCAGGTTAGGGTTATGACCTATGTATCACATGAGGGAATACCTCTAAAGGGGGATGTTGAACTAAACAAGGAGTTGGAATTCAAGACTATAGCAGTCATGAGACTCTTATGTCAGAATTCATTGATTCCGGCATCTCTTGACATAGAAGGGATTGATGGATTGAAACCAAGATTGGATGCCGGTGCAAATGTTATCACTTCAATTATTCTACCAAGTGAAGGATTGCAGGGAGTGGCACAAAGCTGCAAGGATATTGATGATGGAAACAGAAGCGTAGAAAGTGTAAATAAAATATTGAATGAAATGAATCTAAAAGCTGCAACTTCATCTGAATATAGCAGCTATGTAAGTAGCAGAAAGGCACTATATGTATAGTGTCGCTATTGTTGGTGGCAAGCTGCAAGGGGTGGAAGCTGCATATCTTGCCGGCAAAGCCAATATAAGGTCAATACTTTTTGACAAGAAAAAAGATGTACCTGCTAAAAACTTATGTGATGAATTTATATGCATGGATATATTGAAAAACAGAGAGGGATTTCTAAAGGAAATAGGAAAAGCAGATATGATTCTGCCTGCAACTGAAAACTATGAAGTACTGGAGTTCCTGAATGATTTGTTGAAAGAATATGAATTGAATCTTGCTTTTGATTTTGATGCGTATAGAATAACTTCGTCAAAAATAATGTCGGATAATCTTTTTCATGATAACAACATAGCTTCACCTAAATATTTTCCACACTGTGATGGTCCTTTTATTGTCAAACCATCATCGGAAAGCGGTAGTACAGGCGTCAGGCTTGTAAAAAACGATGATGAATTAAATAAAATTATAAAAGAGAGTCAAGGGAGACATGGGCTTGTAATTCAGGAATATCTTTCCGGTAAATCATACTCCATTGAGATAATTGGTGTTCCGGGAAATTACAAAACATATGAGATTACAGAAATAATTGTTGATGAATCCTATGATTGTAAAAGAGTAACAGCTCCTTGTGATATTTCCATTAAACTAAAGTATCAATTAAGGGATATTGCAGTTAAAATTGCCGAACTGATTGAGTTGAAAGGAATAATGGATGTTGAGGTCATAGATGATGATGGTGTGCTGAAAGTGTTGGAAATTGATGCCAGGATTCCCAGTCAGACTCCTACAGTTGTATATCACAGCACAGGAGTGAATCTTTTAGAAGAACTGTTTTGCTTGTTTAAGTTTGGCAAGCTGGACAACCATGAAAATACTGCTAGACGACATGTTTCATATGAGCATATATTGGTGGAAGACCAGGATTTAAGAATGTTGGGTGAACATATAATGGGTGATTGCAGATTTTTAAACTATTTATATGGATTTTACGGTTCCGATGAAGTTTTGACAGATTATGAAGAAGATAAAGAGTGCTGGAGATGTACGCTTATTAATGTTGGAGGCAACTTATCCGAGGTAGAGCAAAAAAGAAAGAATTCAATCTATAAGATAAAAAACCATGAGGAGGAAAAGCTTGAATGTATGACTTAAGCTTAAAATTTAAAGATGGCTAACAATATAAAAAGATATTATAGTAAGCATATTGATTTTTTCGACCTTTTGCAAAAGATAAAGCTTTGGCCTTCAAAAAATGGTACCCTTCATGGAATAAAAAAAATCGAAATAAAAGGTAACTATGCTGAAATTACAACTCACTGCAATGAAAAATTCATAGTAAAAAAATCTAAAAAATCACATGCTGCCAGATGGATGAGGAACAAGTGGTACCGGAGCACATGTAAAAAATGTAAGATTCCTTCCTGGAAACTTGAAAAATATTCAACTACTGGTTTTAATCAAAACTATGGTGCTGGTCTAATTAATATAAACAACACTAATAATAGTAATTGAAATTTTATATTTTGCTATATATTTGATAAAATCAGCACCACTCGATTTACGAGTGGTGTTGATTTTTTAGTTACTATCCTATAAAGCGTCTTATTAGATATAATCCATTTGTAATAATAAAATAATTTAAATAATTAGCAATAGTGTTATAATGGGCTGAAAGATTTTAATAAGTGTAACTCACTTATTAATTATAAAGGAAGTAGACAGATGTATGAAGAAAACATTTTAATATGCGACGATGACCCGGTGGTACACGAATCCCTCAAGATATATTTGAACAATGAAGGCTTTGGATGCATTTCAGTATTCAACGGTAATGAGGCACTGGAGGAACTTGAAAAATCTAATCCCGTACTTGTGGTCCTTGATATAATGATGCCTGGTATGAATGGTCTTGATGTATGTAAGGAAATAAGAAAAACAAGTGCTATACCCATAATAATGGTAACTGCCAAGGGAGAAGAGATAGACAGGATTTTAGGACTTGAACTTGGGGCTGACGATTATATAGTTAAACCATTCAGTCCCAGAGAGGTTGTAGCCAGAATAAAGGCTGTAAGAAGAAGGGTTGGTGAAAGCACTGCTGAAGGAAAGTCATCAACGCTTACCTTTGACAACCTTGAAATAAGCATAAAGAAATATCAGGTAAAATTTGATGGAAAGGTTTTAATATCCACTCCAAAGGAAGTTGAAATACTTTATCTTATGGCTTCCAACATCGGCCAGGTTTTTTCAAGAGAGCAGATTCTTGACAGGGTCTGGGGATATGACTTCTATGGAGATACAAGAACTGTAGACACCCATGTGAAACGCATCAGGGCAAAGCTGCCTCAGGAAGGAAAGAAGTGGAGCCTTCAGACTGTTTATGGTGTAGGCTACAAATTCGAGGTGGAATAGGATATGAAGAATTTCATAGTGAAACGAATTACAATACTAATATCTACAGCAATTTTCATATCAGCCGCGCTGGTTGCATTTTTGGAAACGGTATTTTCCGACAAGCTTATGCCGGAACTGAGTCATTTCCAGGCACTTGTAATAGCTATGATAATAGTAATACCTTTTGTTGCAGTCCTTTCCCATCTTGTCCTCAAGAGAATTGTGAAACCAATAAGGAATATCATAGCGGCAGGAATCTCCATGATTGAGGGAGACTTTTCTGTTGAGGCTGACGAGACTTTGGAAGGTGAGGTAGGACTTCTTGGAAAGACGCTGAACAAGCTGGCCGTAGAATTCTACAGGAATGTATCTCAACTCTATATTGAGAAGAGCAGGCTCCATCAGGTACTTAACAGTCTTGAAGAAGGAATGATTGCAGTAGATGAAAATATGAGTATAACTCATTTCAATCAGGTTTTTCTTGAAATGTTCAATTTATCGGGAAATGATATCCAGGGTGTTAATGTAGAGGACATACCGGTATTGAATGAAAAACTAAATGAACTTTCTCAAGCAATACAGGGCAAGTGTTCCATAATCAAGAATGGAAGACAGGAAGATATAGTTATGAGAATCATAATAGCATCAATAGAAGA
>NZ_CEZJXU010000134.1:0-5502 GCF_983023055.1 Dethiosulfatibacter sp.
GCTTTTCATTCTTAACATGAAGTAATGAGGACTGCGTAAGTGAAGGCAGTGTCTTATGTGTGCTTTGAATAACAATATCCGCACCTGCATCAAGGGCTGACTTTGGAAGGTCATGACAAAATCTCAAATGACTTCCGTGAGCTTCATCCACTATTAAAGTCCTGTTGTATTTATGTACAATTTCTGCAATTCTTTCCATATGACAACATATTCCAAAATATGTAGGATATGTCAATACTACTGCTGTTATTTTATCGTCTGATTTTATGGCTTCTTCCAGACTGTTAAGATCATTAATCCATGACAGCCCCGATTCCACCTCGTATTCAGGAGTAAGATATACGGGATTCAAATCCCCAAGAATAATTGCATTGAAAACTGACTTGTGGCAGTTTCTTGAAACCAAAATACTGTCTCCAGGTACCGTCACTCCAAGAATTGCACTTTGAAGGGAAGTTGTGCTGCCGTTTGTGGAAATAAAGGACTTCCTTGAACCGTAGACCGTACTTATTTCCTCCAAAAGATCCTTTATTACACCAGTTGGATTATGAAGATTATCCAGTCCTTCCACCTCTGTAACATCATTTCCAAGGACAAATACGTCCTCCAAACAAGAAGAACGGCCTTTATGGCCGGGCATGTGAAATCTGCCAGTTTTCGATTCTCTGTATTTTTTTAGCTCTTCACCAAGTTTCATGAAATGTTCACCTTTCTGTTAAGTATCCTCATTATTCTCTCGCTGGGAGCAAATACAAATCGGTAAAGCTTGCCTTCTCTTCTATATTCGCCAAACTTGCAGTTTTCATCGGCTTCACTGTATATAAAATAGTAGGTATTGTTTACTTCAGTATTGGGCTTCATTTCACTAATGGGCAATACTCTGTCGATTTCCTTGAATTTTACATCAAGTATAATATTATCCTTCTTTCCTATCCTCTTAACAAATGCTATATGTGTATCTGCTATCATATATACGTAAACAGATATAATCCTTTCAACAATAAGGAAAATGATTATTCCAAAAACAACCACAAGTCCTATGCTGACGAAATTCCTATAGCCCCCAAGCTTGTTTGTAAGAGTGATTAAAATATTTAAAACCAAAATGGAAGCAAATCCTGCAAGGGTGAAAAACATTGTTGATTTTGCCCTTTTCTTCAGAATTTCCTTTACGGAATAGTCCTTTTTCATTATAGCCTCCTGCTGTATTTATCAAAGTAGTTGTCAGAATAAATCTTCTTTTTCTTTGCTATAACTTTTTTCTCGTTTTTCTTTTCCCAGAGTTTCTTTCTTCTTTTCTCGCCGTCGGCAGCAGAAGATATGAGTTCCACAAATAGAACAAACATAAATGAAACTATTAAAAATATAAATATACCTAAAACAACATAACTAAGCATAACCAGCACCCTCAAAAAAGCGTCTTCGACGCGTTATCCGCGTAAGCGGATATTCAAACCTCGTAGGAAAGTATCCTTAAACGCATATTACCAATGTTTCAAGGTAACATGCACTTTTAACTTTCCTAAGCTATAAAGATTATTATCCACTTATTATACAACATCTTCATTAATATATAAAGATTTATTGCATCTCCTCTACTCTGTCTACATCACTTGAGATATTCCTCTCAGCAAAGGAAATATACACCACTGCACCGATTATTATAATTGTTCCTGCAATGCTTCTTCCCGTAAAGGGCTCACCAAATGCCACAACTCCTATGACTATGCTGGTAAGAGGCTCAAAAGTACTCAATATTGAAGCGGAGCATGAAGATACATAATTCAGTCCAGTCTTGAAAAGGGACATAGCCAATATTGAAACAAAAGACAGCAGTATCACATCCACATAGCCAGTCACTGTAATATCAAAATTCAGATTCCCCGTCACAGCGGAAAATATTATAAAATAAAAAATATTGAACCCAGACAAATAGTATACAAGGACAAAGGAATTCATCTCCCTAATCCTGCCGTGGGATGCCTTAAGTATATAAATTGCATAAAAAATTCCCGAAGCGAGGGCCAGTAAGATACCCTTTAATTCAATATGAAAACCTCCACTATCTGCAGATAGAAGATATATTCCAAATATTGCAGCACATACAGTTGCAGCTTTTTCAATTGTAAACTTCTCCCTGTAGAAAAGAGAAGAGCCTATTAACACCGCTGCTGGATAGACAAAGTGCAAAGTCGTTGCAATTCCTGTAGGAATGTATTTGTATGAACTTACAAGTGTATACATCATGAGACCGTAACATAAAAAACTTACAACTCCAAGTTCCACCAAGAACTTTTTATCAACCTTGTAGTCTATTCCTTTTATCTTCATATATAACAAGAGTAAAATCGTAGCAAAAAAGCACCTCAACAATAACAATGTATAGGTGTTCATACCGTTTTCCATTCCCACTTTTGCAAAGAGTGGCACCAAGCCAAAAATACCGGATGCGAACATTATTATAATCATTCCTTTTACCTTGTTCATAACATTTCTCCTAATAATTTTAATCAAAAATAGTATACATTTTATAGGGGATTATGTCCACTTAAATACTTTGTCACCAATTATTTAAATCCAATCTATTGATAATTGATATCACGTACTATATACTAAGCCTTGAAATCTTTTAAGGAGCTGACATGGAGAAAAATAATACATCAAAAAATCTAATGAAATCAATGATTCTAACTATCCTTGGATTAATTATATTCACAGTCAAATTTCCAGGTTCTCTGGATACAATACTTTTAAAAATAATTCACACCATCCAAGGGGTGTTGTCCCCATACTATTCAATAATAGTACTTGTTTTCATGATTGCTGTCTGTGCACTTACATTGGAAGTGAAGTTATTCAAACCATCATCACTAGGAAGAAGCCAGTTCATAAGAAAAAACTTCAATGTAGGTCAGATACAGGTGTTTTTTCGCCTGACCTCACTTCTTTTTATTGTTATCTTTATATTTTCCAAGTCACCCACCTTCGAATTTCTTAATTCAGCAAGCGGTGAAATTATACTAATGTGCGGAAGCATGCTGGTTTTCATAACAGTAGCCAATATTTTCTTGCCTCTGCTAAGCGACTTCGGACTGGCGGAATTCCTTGAAGTATTACTGGACAGGTTCACCAAGCCTGTATTCAAGGTTCCTGGCAACTCACTTGTAAACATATTTACGTCATTTTTCATAGGATCAACCATGGGAATGTACCTTACGGGAATACAGTATGAGAAGAAGCTTTTTTCAAAACAGGAAGCAATGAAAATAATTGGAGCCCTTACAGTACCATCCATCCCTACATCGCTGTTCTACTGGTCCCTCGTAGGAGACATGTCGGACTTCTTCACGTTTTATATGCTTATGTTCCTGGTATTTTATACAACAGGACTCATAATGGTGCGCATACCTCCTCTCACCAGACTTGATGATGAAAAAGCTAAACGAACACAGGAAACACCAAATAAAAACAAGCTAAAAAGAGCTATGGATAACGCAGCTAAAAAGGCTGGAATAACTGGATATTCCCTATCTGAAAACCTGCTTTCCATCTTGAATATATTCCTGTCCTTCATACCTTTTCTTATTACCTTGGGAACAATGGCAAATATTATAATTGAAAATACAAATATATTTGAGATAGCAGCCTATCCCTATGGTTGGTATCTCAACCTGTTCAAGTTTGAAGATCCCTTCCTTCTTGGCCAGACACTGATACTGAACACCATAGACCTTGTGGTTCCAGCAATAATTCTAAAGGATCTACTATCTGTAAAAACACAGATTATGATGTCTGCCATTACACTTAATCAGCTCATATACATTGCATCGTCACTAATAATAATGTCCTTTAACAATCTGACAGATGGAAAGACACTATTTCTCATATTTCTCGAAAGGGTAATTCTCGTAGTTCCAATAACTGTGTTTTGGGCAATGGTATTGCTGTAGAAATTTATGTTTACTAACAGCGAGAGAATTTATTGGTTGCATTATCCACAGCCTTTGTGTTATACTTAGCAGATTTAAACGACATAACAGCAAATATATATATAAGGGAAAACTATGAATAAATTTAAAAAATACGGATTTAATGAAAATCTAATTAACAACCTGAATAATCAAGGAATAAATACTCCTACAGCTGTTCAAGAACAAACAATTCCAAAGATAATGAAAAACAAGGATGTAATGGCTGAAGCACAAACTGGAACTGGAAAGACACTTGCTTTTCTTCTTCCAATGTTCCAGAAATTCGATACCGACTCAAAAAATATCCAGGGACTTATACTCACTCCTACTAGGGAGCTGGCTCTTCAAATTACAGAAGAATCAAAAAAACTTGCAATAAACACTGACGTCAAGATACTATCAGTTTATGGTGGACAAGATATAAATTCACAGCTTCACAAGCTTAAGAACAACATTACACTGGTAATAGCAACTCCAGGAAGACTACTTGACCATTTAAACAGAAGAACAATAAACATTGATAATCTAAGCACTCTTGTACTTGACGAGGCTGATCAGATGCTTCACATAGGCTTCAAGGAAGATATTGAAACAATTCTTAAGAAAACAAACAGCAACAAGCAAACTCTATGTTTTTCAGCTACAATTAATTCAAGAGTGAAGAGAATCGCCTACAAGTTTATGAACTCACCTTCTGAGGTTGCAGTTCATAATAAAAGCGTAACCCTAGAAGCTATAAAACAAAAAGTAATCAGATGTTCTGACAGACACAAACAAGAAGCATTATTTGATGATTTCGACAAAACAAATCCATTCATGGCAATAATATTCTGTAGGACAAAAAGACGTGCAGATGTGCTTGAAGCTCAGATGTCAGAGAATAAATATCTCTGCAACAAGCTTCACGGCGACATGACACAAAATGCAAGACAAAAAGTGATGAATGCCTTCAGAGAATGTAAATATCAGTATCTTATTGCTACAGATGTTGCTTCAAGAGGCCTTGATATAAGTGGAGTAACACATATCTACAACTATGATGTCCCTGAAAGCCCTGACACATATATACACAGGATTGGACGTACAGGAAGAATGGGAGAAACTGGAATAGCAGTAACCCTTCTTACTCCAAAAGACATACTTCTTATGAACAGCATTGAAAAGGAAATAAGAATGAAAGTACCAAAAGAAGACTATAAAAACGGATATGTAAGCGATGACGGAAAAACTACAGAGTCTGGCCACAATACGGATTTTGATACCAGAAAATCAAGTCGGGAAAAAAAAGCAGAAAAAGAAAGAAAATCAGGCAATGACAAAAAACAAGGCCACAGTAAGAATTCAAAAAATAGCTCAGGAAAGAGTTATGGCAAGGATTCGAGAATCGGCAAAAACAAAAGAGACAACAATGATTCAAAAAACGAAAAAGACTCAAGAGATGACAAGAATAAAAGAGGTTCCAACAGCACTTCCAGAAGTCAGGGAAGCAAGTTCGAAAAAACCAAGGGAACTAGAGGAAAACAGACAATTA
>NZ_CEZJXU010000135.1:0-3633 GCF_983023055.1 Dethiosulfatibacter sp.
AAGGACGAGGTATCGTCCATAGTAGAACAAAAGGATGCTGATGAAAATACAAAAAAAATAATGGAAATCAATTCTGGTATTTACTGTTTCAATGGTAGTGAGCTGAAAGAAGCACTCAAGAATCTGGATACGGACAATTCACAGAACGAATACTATCTCACAGACGCCATAGGAATACTCAAGAGCAAAGGCCGTAAAATTGGTGGATATGTAATCGAAGACAATGTTGAAATAAGCGGAGTCAACAACAGATATCAACTTCATGAACTCAATGAATACAAAAAGAATCTTATTAATAAAAACCACATGCTCAACGGTGTTACAATCATCGACCCATCAAATACATATATTGAAGAATCGGTTGTCATTGAAAGGGATGCAGTTATTTATCCGGGAACAATTCTGGAAGGAGCTACATCCATAGGGGAGGACAGCATCATTGGTCCAAATTCAAGGATAATAGATTCAACTGTAGGAAATGGAACGAGTGTGGAAAATTCAAAGGTAATAAGCTCAAAAATAGGAAACGCTACAACCGTAGGACCCTTTGCCTATTTAAGACCAGGATCTGAACTGGGCAATGGGGTGAAAATCGGGGATTTTGTGGAAGTAAAGAACTCTAGAATTGGTGACGGATCCAAAGCCTCACACCTTGCATATCTGGGTGATGGTATAGTAGGCAAAAATGTAAATATAGGATGCGGAGTCATATTTGTAAATTATGATGGTAAAAGCAAGAACAAGACAATAATAAAAGATAATGCTTTTGTCGGAAGCAATTCGAACCTTGTAGCTCCAATTACCATAAGCGAAGGTGCTTATGTGGCATGCGGATCTACAATCACTGAAAATGTGGAAGAGGAAACACTTGCAATAGCAAGAGCTAGACAGGTTAATAAAAACGGGAAAGCTAAAAACAAATATAAGTAGGAGGAGCAAATGAACACAAGATTTTCGGAAATCAAGGTTTTTACAGGAAATGCAAATATTGAACTTGCAAAAAAAGTAGTTAAAGAAATGGGAATACCATTGGGAGATGCTGAGGTTAATACATTCAGCGACGGTGAGGTAGCAATGCACATCAAGGAATCTGTTAGGGGTGCGGATGTATTTGTAATACAGCCTACATGTAGTCCTGTCAATGACAATTTGATGGAGCTTCTTATCTATATAGATGCATTGAAGAGAGCGTCTGCCGGAAGAATCAATGCTGTGGTTCCATATTACGGATATGCGAGACAGGATAGAAAGACCAGAGCGAGGGATCCAATAACTTCAAAGCTTGTGGCAGATATGATAACTGCAGCAGGTGCTGACAGGGTAATCACAATGGACCTTCATGCAGGTCAGATTCAGGGATACTTCAATTTACCTGTTGACCAGCTTCAAGGTGGACCAATTCTTGCCAAATATATAAAACCAATGATTAATCCTAATACTGTAATAGTATCGCCTGATGTAGGTGGAGTTTTAAGAGCTAGAAACTTTGCAACAATTCTTGATCTTCCACTTGCTATAATTGAAAAAAGAAGACAAAAGGCCAATGTATCAGAGGTTATGAATGTTGTTGGAGATATTAAAGGCAAGGATGTTGTTTTAATAGACGATATAGTTGACACTGCAGGATCACTTACAAAAGCAGCAAAGGTTCTAAAGGATTTTGGAGCTGAGAAGGTATATGCTTGCTGTACTCATGGCGTATTGTCTGGACCTGCTATAGAAAGAATTGAAAACTCAGTTATTGAAGAGCTTATCATTACGGATACAATTCCATTGGCTGAAGAAGCAAGGATAGACAAAATAACGGTAGTAAGTGTTGCACCGTTAATTGCAGAAGCTATCCAGAGAATTTCCGAGAGCAGATCAGTAAGCAAGCTTTTCGAATAAGAGGAATAAAATGTATTTAGTAGTCGGCTTGGGAAACCCTGGAAAGCAATATGCTGGTACCAGGCATAATATTGGTTTTGAAGTAATAGATTATATTTGTTCGGTAAAGAATGTAAAGCTTGATAAATCGAAGTTTAATGCGGTTTATGGCGAATACAGGCTGAATGGCGAAAAGGTTCTTCTGGTTAAGCCCCTCACCTATATGAACAGAAGCGGTAATGCGGTTCTTGATATTTCAAGATACTACAAGATAGATCCTGAGGATATCATAGTCATATATGACGACATAGATTTGGAGCCTGGAAAGCTTAGAATCAGACCCAATGGTAGTGCTGGAACTCACAATGGAATGAAGTCAATTATTTACCAGCTTCAGACTGAAGTCTTCAGCAGGATTAGAGTGGGAATAGGCAGAAACAAACAAATGGATCTTGCATCGTTTGTTTTACAGAAATTTTCAAAAGATGAAATTGACCAGTTGACTGACATAGTAAAAAATGCAGCTTTGGCAGTTGATGAAATCATAGAGAACACTGTTGACACAGCAATGAACAAATATAATATAAAATAAAGTCTTAAAAATGGCTTATGAATTGCCCGGGTATAAAATATCCGGGCTTAAGTTCATGTCCAGGAAAGGAAGTAAAATGAATCAATCCTATTTGAAAAACATAATCAAAACAAAAGAATATAATGATATAATAAGCTCCTTGAAAAAAAAGGAAAATCTTTTGCTTCATGGACTGGAAGAAGAGGCTATGCTCCTTGTTTCTTCGGTTCTGTCAAGAAATGAAAAAAGACAGGTACTGATACTTGTATCAGATGACATGAAGGCATCCAGGATATACGGCAGCTTAAAAAATATTTATAGGAATTCCTATCATTTTAGGGCTAAGGAATATTCACTATATGGTATTGATGCCTTGAGCAGGGAGAGCATAAACAGCAGGTTGACTGTAATAGACAAGTTGTCTGGAAATGAAGATATGGTTATTGTAAGTTCTGTGGAAGCTTATTCAAACTTTCTTATGGATAAGAAAAAATATGAAGGGTTTGCCTTTGACATAGAGTATGGTCTGCAAATAGACTTGAAGGCAATGTCCTTGAATCTAGTTGAAATGGGATATAAAAAGGTCAAGTTTATAGAAGGAAAGGGTCAGTTTTCCATAAGGGGTGGAATACTTGATATTTTCTCACCTGTCGAAAATAATCCTTGTAGAATTGAACTCTTTGATATTGAGATTGACTCCCTTAGAATATTTGATTCAAAGACACAAAGGTCTATTGAAAATATAGACTTCTACAGGATAATACCATGTTGTGAAATTGTACTTTCAGATGATGAAATCAAAGAGGCCGTAGAAAGATTTACAGAAGATGTTGACCAGAGGCTTGAATTCATAAGAGGAAAGGAAGACACAAGAACAATAGAAGAAAATCTTCTTAAACTCAAGTTTGATGTCATTGAAGCGCTGGAAAACAGAAATTATATTGACAATGTTGAATTCTACAGACCTTACCTGCCTGTAGATCAGAAAAACCTTGGAGATTATCTCAGAGATGATGCCATAGTGATTTTTGACGAACCAAACCTTATAAGGGAAACAAGGAAGGGGAGCAGGGAAAATTTCATAAACAAGTTTTCTGATCTCTATACTAGTGGACTGCTTCTTTCTAAACAAGAAAAAATCTTTATTGAATTTGAAACTCTTGTGGGTAAAATTAAGTCAAATTTAAGCTTCATTG
>NZ_CEZJXU010000135.1:3671-5501 GCF_983023055.1 Dethiosulfatibacter sp.
TTACAATAATACTCTGAAAAACAATATCAATTTCAAGATAGACAAGGTTTTCAACATAAGATCAAGGGAACTGCCCCTCTATTATTTAAAGATGGATGATCTTGCAAAGGATATCAACAGGTATAAGTATAGAGGATACAAGGTATTCCTTGAACTTGGCAAAGAGGATAGTGCAAGGAATATTCAGGAAATGTTAAGTGAAAAGGACTGCGAAGTGTCCATTTTAATTTCAGGAGACGAAGAAATATTGTCTGGTCATGGTGTAGCAGTTGTAGGCTCCATGCAAAAAGGTATTGAATTTCCAGAATGGAAAATTGTAGTATTAACTGAAAAGGAAATATTTGGAACAAAGTCTAGGAAAAAAAAGGCAAAGAAAAAGCAGAAAGCTTCAAAGATTGACAGCTTTACAGACTTGAAGCCTGGAGATTATGTAGTACATGAATACCACGGATTAGGTTTATATACAGGAATTGAAAAAATCGATGTAAAAGATATTCAGAAGGATTATTTGTGCATAAGCTACAGGGACAAGGACAAGTTGTTTGTACCTGTAGACCAGATGGATCTGGTTCAGAAATACATAGGTTCTGATTCTGCTAAGCCCAAAATAAATAAAATGGGTGGAAAAGAGTGGGTCAAGTCAAAGACAAAAGCCCAAAATGCTATTGATGAAATTGCCGACGAGCTTCTAAAACTTTACACAGAGAGAAAATCAAAAAAAGGATTTGCCTTTAATGAAGACAACGAATGGCAAAGAGGTTTTGAAAACTCATTTCCATACCAGGAAACAGAGGATCAGCTTAGATGTATTGATGAAATAAAATCGGACATGATCAGTGATATTGCAATGGATAGGCTGTTGTGTGGCGATGTGGGTTTTGGAAAGACAGAAGTGGCAATGAGGGCTATATTCAAGGCAGTAATGGACAGTAAGCAGTCAGCTGTACTGGTACCAACAACCATCCTTGCCCAGCAGCACTATACAAATATGGTGGAAAGGTTTAAGAATTATCCTGTAAAGGTTGAAATGCTCAGTCGTTTTAGAACCCCGGGACAGCAGAGAAAAATCATAAGTGACTTGAACAAGGGCTTGGTTGATGTTGTTATTGGAACACACAAGCTTTTTTCAAAAGATGTGAGATACAAGGATCTTGGACTTCTGGTAATTGATGAGGAGCAAAGATTCGGTGTTAAGCACAAGGAGCTTATCAAGCATATGAAAACTAATATAGATGTTTTGACATTGACTGCTACTCCTATTCCAAGGACTTTGAACATGTCAATGGTTGGTATAAGGGACATGAGTTTAATAGAGGAGCCACCTGGAGAGAGACATCCTGTACAGACTTTCGTGCTTGAAAGCAGCAGTGGACTCATAAGAGAGGCTCTTATTAAGGAATTGTCAAGGGGCGGACAGGTATATTATGTCCACAACAGGGTAAAGGATATACACAACAAAGCTGCCATGGTGAAAAACATGGTACCAGATGCAAGAATAGCAGTAGCCCATGGCCAGATGGGTGAAAGGGAACTTGAAAACATTATGATTGAATTCATCAACGGCGAATATGATATTCTTGTGTGCACTACAATTATAGAGACTGGAATGGATATTTCGAATGTAAATACAATAGTCATAGACGATTCAGATAAAATGGGACTGTCGCAGCTCTATCAGCTGAGGGGGCGTGTCGGAAGAAGCGATAAGACTGCCTTTGCATATCTTACCTATGAAAGAAACAAGGTCCTTAGTGAAATTGCAGATAAAAGGCTAAAGGCTGTAAAAGAATTCACAGAGTTTGGCTCAGGATTTAAAATAGCAATGCGGGA
>NZ_CEZJXU010000136.1:0-5445 GCF_983023055.1 Dethiosulfatibacter sp.
AATTGTCATTGAAAAGAGTGATGGTGAAACTATTGGTCATATTGAACAATTAAATAAAATATCAAAAGAAGCAGAAATACATATTTTGTAGTGAGGATAACACCGTATATGCGGATGACGAAGCAATAATGCTTTGTACACAAAGAAATAGGAAAGGAAGAACTAGATGAATTTTAAGAAAATAGTATCATACATATGTGTAATAATGATAGTTGTATCATCCTTTAGCACAGTAAATGCCGTATCTGTGTCTACAGAAGATATAGAACTGGCACCATACGAACTACCTGAGTTTATAGCCGGGTATTTTGATGATATCGATATTGCAGGTGAGATTGATGAAGAAGAACAGGAAACTGAAGACGAAGAACTGGTTCCAGGATTAGTTGGAATGACCGTTGACGAAGCGGTTGCATATGGACTGGAAAATAATAAGAATATTGGTCTTCTTGATAATGCTATAGATATTGCCCTTGTAGCTGTAAGATATGCAGAGGGTAATATTGAAGACCTTGAAGATGCCGAAGAACAATTGAGTGATGCAGAGAGTGATTTGTTTGATTTAGGTGTTGCATTAGATCAGAATCAGGATGATCTTGATGATGCATACTATTATTTGTCATTGGGAAAATCGCCTGTAAAGATAACCTACAATGATATTTATAAGTATGTTGATAATAATATGCTTGATATGCTTGCGCATTTGGGAATATCAGGTGATGATGTTGTGCTGTCAACGGGAGCTAATATACTACAAACACTTGAATATATGCTTAAAAATGTTGGGTTTTCTGATACTGATGCTGCCAGTGCTGCTGCAAAATATTATGATAATGTTTATTCAATTATTAAAGCAAAACTTGACGCAAGTCAGGATATACTTGATGAATATAATGTTGCTATGGATGAGGCTCAAGCTACTTTCGATTATAATCAGGACCGGTTTGAATCGGTACTTGATGATGTGTCTGACAAGCTTGATGCCAAAATTAACTATAGCAGTGTTATTCAACTTGAAACCGATGATGCCGTGGATTTAATGATTACCATGGCAGGAGTAAATCTTGATGTCACAAGATATGCTAAGGGAATTTACAGGAACCAAATAGCAATGCTTATTCAGAAAAACTATTATGATGCGCTCTATGCTGAAAAAATGCTGAAACTTAAAACCGTAGCCATGGAAAGAGGAGAAACACAATACAATCTTGTTAATCTTTCCTATGAAAATGGAATGAAGGCAAAGGATGATATGTTGCTGGCAAAGATGTACTATGACAGTACCAAAATCGCATATAGACTTGCACAGGCAACATATAGGAATGCCATTTATGAGTTGAAAGAAAATATGAATATGGAAATGAATGCTGAAATAGTACTTGTGGATTCAATGATTCAGGAAGTAAGTGAGGAAGTTTTGGAAGATGGTATCAAATCTGGACGAACAAATAGAATTGAAATCCAAAAGACTTTGGGTCAGTGGATGGTATACAAGCTCAATGAAGATATATTGAATTCATCCAAAGAGTATGAGTATAAAGAAAATTCAATTGAGGAAGCAAAGCTTCTTGTAGAGGGAGCAAAACTACAGCTCGAAAAAATAAAAACCATGATTGATTCAGAGATATGTCAATCATATGAAAATATGGATGCAGCAGGTGATATGCTTGAAATGTCCACAGGATTAATAGCAAATGCTGAAGAGGTAGTATCAATAGCAAATCTGAAATATGAGCAGGGTTTTGGAGCGGAGAATTCACTTCTTAAGCAAATGAATCTTGAATCAAGTTCGGGAACAATAATTGAATTAATAGCAGCGCAGGAGAACCTTGCAGATATTGAAGCATCAGTTGCAAGAATAAAATACAGCTATACTATGGCAAAAGTGAAATATATGAATGATGCAGGAATTCTTGTTTACTAGAAGATTATCTTAAACTCATAAAAGGAAGGTTTATTAAAAATGGAAGATAAAACAAATATCGTTGAGAAAACAAAAGACATCGAGAAAGCAAAAAAGAAGACTGACTCAAGTTGGTTTGGTAAAAATATAAACAAGATAGTTATAGGTGTAGTTGTTGTTGCAGCAGCAGTTGCAATAATAGCAACTTCTAAGGGCATCAATGGTGAAAGTGCGCAAAAGGATGTATTCCAGGGAATAGTTGCTGCAAAGGATGTAAGCATAAATACTAAAATTCCGGGAAGAATAGAAGTTGTTAATGTATCAGAAGGTCAAAATGTTAAGGCTGGAGATGTCATTCTAGAAATATCCAGTGATGAACTTCAAGCAAAAGAACAGCAGTTGCTGGCGGTTGTAGAACAAGCCAAGGCAGGAGTGGAGGCTTCTACAAGTCAGAGAGATATGGCAAAGGCAGTAAGTGAAATGGCGGAAAATGGAGCGAGAAACCAACAGGTAGTTCAGGCTGAGAGCGTATACACTCTATGGAGTTCCACATATAACAGAGCTAAAGTGTTATATGACGGTGGAGCAATATCTTTGCAGAAACTTGAAGAAATAAGAACCCAAAAAGAAGTATATGCACAGACACTTGATATGGCAATTGAAGGAGCTAGAATAGAACAGAAGGATGCTGCAAATGCTCAACTTGCTATGGCTGAAGCAGGTCTTGTAGCGTCAAAGGCTAAACTTGATCAGGCTGAGGCTGGACTCGGCGAAGTTAGAGTATACCTTGAAGATACAGTAATCAAGTCATCAATCGATGGAGTAATGACGTCCATAAATGTTGATGAGGGAGAACTTGTATCAACTGGAATGTCTTTAGCTACTGTGAGCAATCTTGATACATGCTGGGTAACAGTAAATGTTGATGAAGATGAAATTTCAGAAATAATGGAAGGACAGGAAGCTAAGGTTGAATTGCTGGCATTTAAAGATAAAGAATTTATAGGAAAGGTAGCTACAGTTAATAAGCAACCTGATTTTGCAGTAAAGAAATCAACATCTGAAAATGGTAATTTTGATATAGTTTCTTTCGGGGTGAAAATTGAAATTGAAAATAATGATGAATTTTTCAGACCAGGAATGACTGCAGTTGTTGACTTTTTAGGACAGGAAGTGACTGAGTGATGATTAAGTCTTTCAAGGAAGAAATCAAGATCCTTGTAGAAGGAAAGACAAATATTGTAGTTCTGTTTATATTACCGCTAATAGTAGTGCTAATTCTTGGAGTTGAATTATCTGGAGAAGTTCTTAAGGATATTCCAATAGTAGTGGTTGACCATGATGGGTCATCATTTAGTATGGAGTTGGCACAACAGTTTGATTCTAATGAAACATTCGACGTGAAATATCGGGTAGATAGCAATGAAGAACTTGAAAAATTAATTCGAAATAGCAAGGCTAGAGCAGGGATCATAATACCGGAAGGTTTTTATGACGATATAATGGGTCTTGAGTCACCATCAATAGCCATGATATATGATGGAAGTAATATGTCTGTAACCAGTGCAGCCAAAGCCAAGGCAACGGAAATACTTTTAACATATAAGGCGGGAATAACATCCAAGCAGTTAATGGCAAGACTTGGGATGTCCTATGAGGACTCCCTCGAAACAGTCCAGGGATTTATATTTAGAAGTAAAACCTTATATAATCCTAGCAAGAGCTTTCAGAATTTTCTAACACCCATGCTTGTAGCAGGAATAATACAGATAGCAATTGCTCTGTGTGCTGCTACATCTATAAAGCATGAAATATTAAATATGGATAAAAAGGAAAGGCTGGGATATGCTGCAGGAAAGGTAATGTTTTTTACTTTTATTGGAACGGCCATGTATATAATATGTACGGCACTCCTTGCAAAAGTAATTAAAATTCCATTTAGAGGCAGTATGAGGGATGTTATTTTAATATCTTTTAGTCTATGTTTTGCAGTAGCATCTTTTACTGTATTGATTTCAGCTGTAATCAAGAAAAAAATGGTAGCACTTGTAGGAGCTGGACTGTTTATTATACCGAATTCCATGATGGCCGGTACTACATGGCCATTGATATCAATGCCGTCAGGATATCACGCTTTTGCAAATTATATACCTTTTGTTCATTTTGTTGATAATTACAGAAACATTTTTCTCAAAGGTTCAATGATTGGTGAAATGACAGATGATCTTGTATATATGTTTTGTTTTGGGGCAGTATTCCTTGTTCTTGCAGAGATTGTAGTTATATTTATGGAGACTGGAAAGGAGGATTCTGACAATGAAGATATTTCTGAAAACGTTCAAAAAAGAGTTTCGGTCGATATTTGATTATGCAGGTACGATGATTCTGCTCTTCATTGGACCGGTTTTTCTAACAATGTTCTTCGGAGGAGTATATGTAAATGACTATGTAAATGACATACCTATTGCAATAGTTGATGAAGACGGATCTGGCTTAAGTAATATGATATCCGGAAGTTTTCTTTCCAATGAGAGGTTTGATGTCAAATACTATCCTGAAAACAGGCAGGAGTTGGAGCAGCTGTTATACGATGGAGAGGCTCAAATGGGTATTGTTGTACCTGAAGGATTTGAGTCAGGAGTATCTATTGGAAATCCAAAAGAGATACTGGTAATAATGGACGGTACGAATTTAGTTGTATCCAATAATGCATATGCGCAGGCCGCAGTAATAATACAGACAATAGCAGCAGGTGTTGAAATTAAGGTTATTGAGGCAAAGGGAGTTCTTCCACAGATTGCTAAAAATTTAGCCTTGTCATTGAATATTGGAGAGAGAATTCTATATGATTCCAAGATGAGATATATGAATTATCTTATAGCCTGTTATTTGGCTATATTTTTCCAGCAACTAATGATGTCATCCATGGGATCAAAGTTTATCAGGGGAAAAGATTATCTAAGCACAGGTAATACTGCACAAAAGGCTTTGGCAGTTACAGCTTCCTGCATGGTAGGAATTATGCCGTCAATGCTTCTTGGATTGGCTGGAATCAAGTATGTTTTCCATGTACCTGTTAGAGGAAGTTTATTTACAGTAGCTTTGTTGACTTTGATGTTTGCATTTGCCATTACAGGATTATCAATGATACTGGCATCATTTACAAAAGATAGAGTTGAGTATACAAAAGTATCATTTATGCTTTCACTTCCTACCTTTGTAGCAGCAGGGTGCGTATGGCCAATAGAACAGATGCCATATGCATTAAGAATAATTTCAAGTGCTGCATGGCCATTAATTGGATATGCTAAAAATGTCCAGGAAATATTTATCAAGGGAAAGGAATTTGGTGCAGTAGTACCCGATATCATGTACATGTTTGTCTTTGGATTAGTATGGCTGTTTATTGGTGTTAAAAAATATGAAAAGACATTTTCTAGTGAAACTAAGCTTGACTAAACACCCTCGGGGGGTATATATAAGCCAATCAGTATGTGATAAATCCCCATTTTGCCCTGTAAAGAGGATATGTCCCGCGAAAG
>NZ_CEZJXU010000137.1:0-5442 GCF_983023055.1 Dethiosulfatibacter sp.
CATTTGCATTCAACAATTCTTTTATTTTAAATACTTTCATAATATCCTCCGTATAACAACACTATATATGAAGTATATCATTTCGTTAAATATTAGTCAAACTTATCCGTTCTAATATTTCGAGGAAATAATCGTTATCTTCTTTCGACTTTACTGCAACTCTTATGTATCCACCTTCAAGTGTTTTGAAGTTTTTTGTATGTCTTGTTACAATTCCCTTTTCCATTAGTTTTTCAATGATTTCATCATCATTAACCACCTTCATTAAAAAGAAATTCACCTCGGTGCCCAGTACTTCAAATCCAAGTTCTCTGATTTTGCCAATGAATCTTATTCTTTCATTTTTATAGTATTTCTTTGTATCAGTGATATATTTTTCACAACTTAGGTACTGAACAGCCAGATTTTGTGCTATTGAGTTTACACTCCATGTAGGCTGTATCTTCTCAATCTCTACTATATTTTTTTTATCTGTCAAAACATAGCCTATCCTGATTCCTGAAAGATTGAATATCTTTGTTAACGATTTCATTATAAATATATTATCAAATTCCTTTAAGAGATCCCTCGTATCACATTCACCTTGAAGGAAAAACGAATACGCTTCATCAAGTATAACTTTTATACTCATACTCCTGCAGTAGTCTACAATCTTTCTTATTGTATCAATGTCTATGAAGTTTCCTTTAGGATTATTGGGATTGCAAATATACAAAAGATCAACATCCTCTAAATTGTATATTTCATCCACTGAAAATATATCAACTGTTGCTACATTGTAACCATTCAAAGCTTTTTCATATTCTGAATACAAAGGTTGCAAAAGAGCCGCCTTTCCTCCCGCATGAATTGATGCCAACATGTATATGAATTCATTTGTACCACTACAGACAAGTATTTCATCTTCGCTGCAGTTTTCAAGGGAAGATACAGTACTCTTCAATTCCAGACATTCATCATCAGGATAGGTACTCACCATCTTGTTAAAATCAAAATCCATCTTAAGATCGAATTTTAAAACATTTGTATTGGTGCTGAAATCTATAATTCTTTCAGGCATTTCAATACCCAGTTTACTGTATAGCTTGTCTGGATTTGCACCATGCATTCTGTATTTCATATAACTACTCCAATTGTCAATATTATTATTGCAAGGACATCAGTTACTACGAGAACCTTGTTGGTCCTGTGTATATCTCTTCCTTTTACCTCTTCATTCCTGTCTCCTATGACAGGCTTTTTCACTATTTTTCCAAAATACTTGTTTTCTCCTCCAAGCTGGATGTTTAAAAGTCCTGCCACCACACTTTCTGAATGAGCCGAATTTGGGCTACTGTGGTTCTTCCTATCCCTCTTGAATATTTTGATTCCATTTTTCCAGTCATAGCCAAGAACCATGCCTGCAACAATCATCAGCATGCTTCCAAACCTTGCTGGTATGAAGTTCAATACATCGTCAAATTTTGCCGAATAATATCCGAAATCCTTATACCTGTCATTCTTATATCCAACCATTGAATCAAGCGTATTTACAGTTTTGTATATGTACCCGAAAACCAGACCCAGACCGAATATGTTTCCTATTAATATGTAAAAAAGTGGCGCAACAAATCCATCTATCGTGTTTTCGGCAGATGTTTCTATAGCTGCCTTTATTACCGCTTCCTCGTCAAGCTCTTCTGTATCCCTTCCAACAAGGTACGAAAGTTTCACCCTTGCGTCTACTATTCCCTTTTCCTTAAGAGCGGTATATACATCCTCTGTAAGATCCTTGAGAGTCTTGACAGAAGGAATAAGATACATGAAATAAATGGAAACTCCTGTATGCACCCATTTGTTGAAGAAAAACAGTCTATCTACAGCAAAGACAATAAGACCCACAAAAATCATTGACAATATTAAAAGGACAAGACCTGCCTTCTTATTATCTTTCACTCCATAAAGCTTTTTTTCAAGAAATGAAATAAGATTTCCAACAAGTATTATTGGATGTTTCCATAAACACCTGTCTCCCAACAATAGGTCAAGTACAAGGGCTGCTAGGACAATATGCATACTAAACCTCTTTGTTGATTATTTTCATTATATAATCCATGTCAAGGTGCTCCTCTGCATACGCTGCAAGTTTTTCATAGGAATCTTCCTTGATCTTGTTTGTATCTACAACGTCTCTGGTCTCCATGTTGTTTTTCTTTCTTATCATATTGAGCCAGTCGTTTCTCAATACATCATTGTGGAAGACATTGTGAAGATATGTACCGAAAACCCTTCCTCCATCATATATGCATCCATCTTTTGTACCATCTTCAAGAAGTGAGAAATAATCACCCTCCTCAACTATATCAGTTCGTCCAAGATGGATTTCATAACCTTTAATCTCCTGTTTGGAAAATATATTGTCAATCCTTCCCTTTATCTGCCTCACCTGCTTCTCACCTACGAATACAGTTTCTACAGGAAGCATGTCAAGTCCATCCATTTCATCAAATTGTGTACTGTCTACATTTTCAGGATCCTTCAGTTTTCTTCCCATTATCTGATATCCGCCACAAATTCCAGCTATAACTCCCCCTCTTTCATTATATTCCTTAAGCTTATCATACATTCCGCTTTCTATTAAAGATTGGAGATCTTCGGAAGTGCTCTTTGTACCCGGTATTATTACTGCGTGAGGATTCCCAAATTCCTTAGGATCCTTCACTATTCTCACGCTTACATCCTTTTCATGTATGAATGCTTCAACATCGGTGTTGTTGCTCACTCTTTCCAGATGGACTACTGCTATATCCAATGGATTTGCAACATCATACTGAAAAAGAAGGTGCTTGCTCTGTGCATCCTCAGTTTCTATATACAGGTCTGTAAGGTATGGCAATACACCTACAACCTTTATTCCATAATTTTCCTCAAGCCAGTCCAAACCATCTTCAAGAAGCTTGATGTCTCCCCTGAATTTGTTGAATATGACTCCCTTGAATCTGTGTCTGTGCTCCTTTAAAAGTTCAAGAGTCCCCACAACACTTGCAAAGGATCCACCTCTGTCTATATCCGTAACAAGGATTACTCCCACATCAGCAATGTCAGCCACCCTCATGTTTACAATTTCACGATCGTTTAGATTCACCTCTGCAGGAGATCCAGCCCCTTCGATAACAAGGCATTCATAATCTTCAGACAGCTTATCTATGGATTCTCGTATTGCTTTCACACCATGGGTAAGGGCAAAGTCTTTTCTATATTCAAATCCAGAATAGTCATTGAACACCTTTCCCATAAGTACCACTTCACTTTGTGTGTCCCTGGTTGGCTTTAAAAGTATGGGATTCATATATACTGAAGCCTTGGCTCTTGCCGCTTCAGCCTGGACTCCCTGAGCTCTGGAAATCTCTTGTCCGTCCTCGGCCGCATAAGAGTTGTTTGACATATTCTGCGACTTGAAGGGAGCTGTCTTGATTCCCCTGTTTGATAAAACACGACATATAGCTGTCGTTACATAGCTTTTTCCTGCATCTGAACTTGTACCCTGTATCATTATACCTTTCATAATCCACCTCTGATATTTAACTAAATTAGTTTTATATATTCTGGAACTTCTAATATGCTCTCTTTATTGATGCACTAAGATTTTTAATCTGCAAAACCATCTATATATTATATCATTATTTTATTTTTTTACTATGACTTTTCTTTGCAAAGAGCTGCATATTTTGTACATATTTTACCAAAACTTAACATCTTTCTTAAGAATTGTAAATATGGTTGTATTTTATTATACAAATATTTGATGTATAATTAAATCAAGAAAGCAGTTACGACGCGTTATCCATGTGAGTGGATATTCAAAACGCGCAAGAAAATGTCCTATAAAGCATATCACAATGCTTCAATGTGATATGCATATTTAAATTTTCTTAAGCTGAAATAACACTTTGGGAGGATAATATGAACTTCAATGAAAAACTGAAAAACTACGCCGATGTTATAATAACCAAGGGCATCAACCTTAAGAATGGACAAAAGGTAGAAATAAGAGCTTCCCTTGAAGATGCAGAATTTGCCAGGCTTTTAATGCAAAGAGCCTTTGACCACGGCGCAGAAGATGTGAACATAGCATGGATAGACTACCTTTCTAGAAAAATAAAGTTCCTAAATGCTGACCCTGAGCTATTTGACAACGTATACGACTGGGACCAGAAAAGAATGGACAGTTTGGGAGATGAAAAATGGTGCATAATAAACATAGGAGCTCCAGACCCTGAGGTAATGAAAGAAGTAAATCCGGACACAATCGCCAGATGGTTCAAATCACGGGCAAATGCCTTCGAAAAAAACAAGGTATTACAAATGAGCTTTGAAACAAAATGGGTCATAGCTCTTGGAGCTTCCGCACCCTGGGCAAAAAAAGTATTTCCTGGACTCAGCAGTGAGGAAGCTACTGAAAAGTTATGGGAATATATATTCAAGGTATCCAGAGCTGATAATGAAAACTCCGTCGAAATGTGGGACGACCACTTGAATAATTTGAGATTCAGGCATACAAGCTTAACAAAGAAAAATTTCAAAAAATTAAAATATACAGGTCCCGGCACCGATTTTGAAGTAGAGCTAATTAAAGGCAGTAAATGGGTTGGAGGAAGCATACCTGCACCAGACGGAACTGATGTAGTTCCAAACATGCCTACTGAGGAAGTTTTCACAGTTCCTTCAAAATATACAGCACAGGGTACTGTAAGCTGCACTATGCCCTTTGTCTACAATGGAAACATAATAGATGGCATAAAGCTTACTTTCGACAAGGGTAAGGTTATAGACTTTAGTGCCGAAAAGGGTCAGGAATTGTTGAAAACTTATCTGGAAACCGAAAAAGGTGCCTCTTATCTAGGAGAACTTGCACTGGTTCCAGTAGATTCACCGATATACGAGCTTAATACTTTATTTTTCAACACACTCTATGATGAAAATGCAGCTTGTCATATCGCACTTGGAAATGCACTCTCAATGTGTATAGATGGTGGAGTCGAAAAAATGTCTAAGGAAGAAAAGGAAGAAATAGGATTCAATTCCTGTAACGTACATCAGGATATAATGATAGGTTCCGATAAGCTTGATATTATAGGAATACACCCGGATGGAAAAGAAGAATATATTTTCAAAAATGGAAAATGGGCATTTTAGCATAAAACCCTACAAACTATAAATAAAGCCTGATTCCCATAATTGAGACTCAGGCTTTTTTATTTATACTTTTTTACAGAAAACTTAACACGTTGTCGATTACTTCTGTGTTTGTTCTTCCCGTCTTGGAATCAATAGCAGGTTTTACAACTCCTGTAGTATTGTCTGTTCTTGTAACTGTTCCACATGACTCTGCTAGAGATGCCATAGGTATAACAAGATCAGCTGCTTCCGTATTCATTGTATCGAACATGTCCATAACTGCAA
>NZ_CEZJXU010000138.1:0-5413 GCF_983023055.1 Dethiosulfatibacter sp.
GAATACCCGTTATGGGACACCTTGGACTTACCCCTCAGTCAATTAAGACAATGGGCGGATACTTCATCCAGGGAAAGAAAGTTGATGAGGCTGAAAAGATGCTTGAAGAAGCAAACCTTCTTCAGGAAGCAGGAGCCTTTTCACTTGTACTTGAGTGCGTACCAAGTGAGCTTGCAGAATATGTTTCAAATAACATAGATATTCCAGTAATAGGAATAGGCTCTGGAAACCAGTGCGACGGTCAAGTTCTTGTATTCCATGACTTTACGGGATACAACACAGGATTTATTCCAAAGTTCGTAAAAAAATACGGAAATGTAGGCGAAGAAATCAAAAAATGCGTGACAGGATATATAGATGAAGTCAAAAACGGTACCTTCCCATCAGAAGAATACAGCTTCTTCTCAAAAGATTTGGCTGATTTGAATAAAGAAGACGGAGAAAAAAATGATCATAACTAATAGAATCGAAGAAGTCAGAAGCTTTATAAAAGAAAAGAAAAAGGAAGGTCTTACTGTGGGATTTGTTCCTACTATGGGCTATCTTCACGAAGGACATGCATCATTGCTGAAGGAATCAATAAATGATAATGACATAACAATCCTAAGTATATATGTAAACCCTACACAGTTCGGTCCCAACGAAGACCTATCAAGCTATCCCAGGGATCTTGATAAAGACTGTCAGATAGCATTAAATGAAGGCGTTGACCTTGTCTTTACTCCTTCCGATGATATCCTTTATCCGGACAACTACAAGACCTATGTCTATGTAGAAGGCTTGACCAACACCCTTTGCGGAAGAAGCAGACCTACCCATTTCAAAGGCGTAACCACAATAGTCTCAAAGCTTTTCAATATAGTTGCTCCAGACAATGCATATTTCGGACAGAAGGATGCACAACAGTATTTCGTACTGAAAAGAATGGCAACGGACATGAACATGGATATAAATCTGAAGAGCTGCCCTATTATAAGGGAGGAAGACGGTCTTGCCAAAAGCTCAAGAAATGTCTATCTCACTGAAAATGAAAGACAGCAGGCAACAATACTTAACAAATCTCTTGATGAGGCTGTACAGGGAATTAAAGAGGGCGAAAGAATCACCGGTGAAATAATTAAAGGAATAAGAAGCACCATAAACAGTCAAAATCTTGCTGACATAGACTATGTGGAAATTGTTGATACACAAACAATGCAGCAAATAGACGAGATCAAGAATAAGGTGCTCATAGCAATAGCGGTAAAATTCGGTAATACGCGATTAATTGATAACAGAATTTTGGAGGTATAAAAGTGATTAAAGAAATGATGATAGGAAAAATACACAGGGCAACAGTTACAGGTGCTGATCTTAGCTATGTAGGGAGCATAACAATCGACAAGGACCTTTTGGATGCAGTAGGAATTGAAGCTAATCAAAAGGTTGAAATAGTAAACAACAACAACGGCGCAAGACTTGCAACCTACGTAATCGAAGGTGAGCGCGGGAAAGGTGATGTATGTCTTAACGGTGCTGCAGCAAGACTTGTGCAACCAGGTGATGTTGTAATAATAATTGCCTACGGTCTTCTCGATGATGCCGAAAGAGAAAACTTCGAGCCTAAGGTTATACTTATGGATGAAGACAACAAGATCGTGAAGATGGTACATGCTGAGAAGCCTAATTGTTCAGAGCTTTAACAGTGAAACGATAGTTGAGCGATGGTTTAACCATGGTTAAACCATAGTTAAACAATTGTTCAACCATGGTTAATTATTACTATTGCCGTATTCCCCAAGCTGGATCTTGTATTCTTCCGATACTTCCATCTTAACTTCAATATAGTGCTCCCTGAGTTCCTTGACTAGGGCTACATCGTACTCGTATTCCTCAAGATCATTCTGCATGTCGTAGAGTGTTTTGTAGACCTGGTTGTCGGACCTGCTTTCAACACGTCCCAGTTCGTCAAGGATTTCCTCAACTTTTTCATCTCTCACAGTTTCATCCTCAAGATCTATTGCAGCCTTAAGGATACTATAATATCCTTCACATGTTTCTATATACTCTATTTCAAGGTCTTCTAGATACGATACATAACTTTCCACCAGTAGTTCCTCATGGGATTTTTCAACTTCTACAGGATTATTCGCTTCAACCGGCTCTTCAACCGGCTCTTCAACCGGCTCTTCAACCGATTCTTCAGGACTAATTACTTCTAACGCTTCCTCAGAATTGTTTCCATCTACTTCTTCACTTGAATCCGCCGAATTATCTTCATCGATTATTTCCATATCTATTATCTCGTCATCAGAAGAACTGATGTCTACATAATCAACCTTGGTTACATCAGGTTCAACACTATCTTCTCCAGCAGCTATCTCAATATCTATTGCCGGTACTCCACCTTTAGCCAGGGAAATGGCTACTATGCAAATTCCAACAACTGCAATAACTGCAATTTTTACTTTTAAAAACCTTTTAGACAATGATTCTCCATTTACCCATAACAATATAGGCAGTTTTTCTCCCTTAATTATCCGTTCCGGATTTTCAATAAAAATTCTTTCCGCAGTTTCTATACCGTATTTTCTTTTTACAATTTCGTAGGGTTTCATAAGACCCGGAGGTCTTTCATCCATATTATGACAGTCGCTTGCCACTATATCCACCAAGTTTCTCTTAAGGAGCTCACCAACACACCTTGAATATCTGCTGTTTTTCTTGAAATCGCCACTATTGCACTGGATTACTGCGCCGTCATCCTTCAACTGCCTTATTTCATCGTATTTTTCCCTTACATCGTGATACTCTTCAACATGAGCTATAACAGGAGTATATCCCAATATTTTCAGTTCATGGGCAGCCATGTCCATCTCACTAAATCTTATATTTCTGGCAAATTCCACTAACACATATTTAGTGTCGTTTATGGTTCTAATATTGATCTTGTCCATTTCAGAAAGCATACTTCTTGAAATATAAACCTCGGCCCCTTTGTATATATTGAGATCAGGATATTTTTCATATACAAGTTTTTTGAAATCACAAAGAATCCCATCATAATCATCCTCTCCTGAAAAATCGAGGGGATGACTGAGATGAGATGTCATAGCAATATGCCTTATTCCATTATCATATGAAACTTTTACCATTTCCAGTGCTTCTTCAAAGCTTACCGGTCCGTCATCTATACCTGGAAGCATGTGACAGTGAATATCATACACTTTTGCTTTCACTCTCCTCATAGTAGTAATAATAGGACTTATATTCCTTTGAATTATTGACCGGTATTTTGTTGAGAACAGCACCTATTAAGTTTACTCCACTCGACTCCAAAGATTCCTTTGCTTTTTTCACCATATCCACTGATACCTTGCCAGACGAAACTACCAGAATAGCTCCTTCTATATAACTTGACATTACTACTGCATCGGTAACAGGTACAACAGGTGGAGAATCAAAGAGTACATAGTCATATTTCTTCTCCAAAAACTCAACCATTTCCTTCATGACATTTGAATGCAGAAGCTCAGAAGGATTGCTTGGAATTTTCCCCGAAGTCATTACATCTATATTCAATTTGAAAATTCGGTTTATATAATCATCTATGTTGTTGCCATCCATTAAATACTCTGCAAGTCCCGACTTGTTTGAAATTCCAAGAATCTTGTGGATTCTTGGCTTTCTCATGTCACAGTCTATTACAATGACTCTCTGTTTATTCTGCGCCATTGCTATGGCAATATTTAAGAGAGTTATGGTCTTTCCTTCTCCCGGTGTTGCACTGGTTATAAGTATTGTTTTCATGTTGTTATCGAGGTTGGCAAACTGTATATTGGTTCTGAGACTTCTATAGGCTTCAGCTATAGGTGATTTCGGTCTTTCGTGAACTATAAGTTCATTCATTTATTTCTCCTTTCCACTACTGAATTCAACTATGCTTCCAATAACGGGAAGTCCAAGATGCTTTTCAATATCATCAGCAGTTTTTATTGTTCCGTCGAGCATTTCAAGTATGAATATCATGAATCCTCCCGCCATTATGCCCAAAATGAATGCAATTGCCCCGTTGAGCATAAGCTTGATGTTTATAGGATTATAAATCGGTATTGCCTTATCAATAATTTCAACATTGTCAACCTTCAGTATCCTCATTACTTCCTTGATAAATACATCTGATATAGTATTAGCGATCTCTGCAGCCTTTATTGGGTCAGCATTTTTTACGGATATTTTAAGGATTTCCGTCGACCCCACAGGACTTGACGTAATGCTTCTAAGTAGTCCGCCATATGTCATATCCAGATCAATCCTGTCAATTACAGCTTCAAGTACTATCCTTGATTTTACAATTTCACTGTATGTAACTACCAGTTTTTGACTAAGATTGATACTTCCAAGATCAAAACCAGATGCTATATCTCCCAAACTGCTGCTCTTCGAGCTGTTTACCATCAATGTAGTATTCGACTCATACATTGGCGTTACAGCAAACATTGTTAATAGTATTGAAACAACAGTAACAAATATTGTCGTTGCCACTATTATCCATTTTCTTTTTAGAACAATGTGTACAAGTTCCAGTAAATCCAGTTCTCCATCCATAGCTTCCTCCACAATAACCTTACATTCCCAATTTCTAAAATATTATTCAGAAAAGAATTCCTTTAAGGTATTTAAATGTTCCACAGGCGCTGACGCCTTTATTGCATTTTCAATATCTGACTGGATTTCTTCTTCAAGACTCTTGTATTCAATCTTTACCTCATCCATTTCAGCTTCATAGTCATATCCATAATCATCAAGATAACTCTCCATGGTTTCCTTTATGTCTGACACTATCTTCAGGGAATTTTCATCCAGCTTTCTTGCATATGAGGTGTCCCCTTCCAGTACTTTTTCCAGTCCTAGAACTGTCTTCTCAAGGGAATACACTGTATCATCAGAAGGAATATCATAATCAGATGGGTCTTCATCATCACCACTTCCTGAAGTTGCTCCTGTCGACGAATCTACATCTGTCGTATCTTCATCTGTCGTATCTTCATCTGTCATATCTTCATCCTCTTTTAAATGAACAATCTTCAAAAGGGAAACAACAACAGATTCTCTCACAGCCGATATCTCTCCCTGAAATTCACCTTCATGAAGAATCATAATGTCCCTTTGCAAAAGAGCATTAACTGAATCAATTGCCCAGGATACTATTTCATCCTCCGTATCTGCAAATTCGTCTGCAGAATATAAAAGAATGCTGTTGAGTACAACGGCTACCTCCTGTCTGCTTATTGGCTTTTCAGGTCTAAAGGTTCCATCTGGATAGCCCTTTATATACCCGTTTTTAATGGCAACCTTAAGCTCCCCTGAAAACCACTCGTTTCCAATGACATCTGAAAAAGACAGGCTTTCTGCTTCTTCTTCGAAACCAAAG
>NZ_CEZJXU010000139.1:0-5407 GCF_983023055.1 Dethiosulfatibacter sp.
AGGCTGTAAAAGAATTCACAGAGTTTGGCTCAGGATTTAAAATAGCAATGCGGGACCTGGAAATAAGAGGTGCCGGTAATATTCTTGGATCACAGCAGTCTGGACATCTTGCAGCCATAGGATATGATCTTTATGTAAAAATGATGGAAAGAACACTTAACAGGATTACCAATGATGAAGTTAGGGAAGATGATTTTGAGACTGTAATAGAAATCGATGTAGACGGACACATTCCAGTGAGATATATTGAAGATGAAGAGCAAAAGATAGAAATCTACAAGAAAATTTCGGTAATAGAAAACTACGAAGATATAAGTGATGTTACCGAAGAGATTATTGACAGGTTTGGAGATATACCAAAGTCAGTAAACAACCTTATAAAAATATCCTATATAAAGGCGCTATGTAAAAAGCTTAAAATAGTGATGTTGAGGCAGATTAACAATGTTGTTCACATCGAATTTAAAAACGGTGAAGCTATTTCTCCAGCCATGATAAACGGCATAATGGAAAAATATAAAGGAAAGTTTAAATTTGATGTATCAAATAAACCTGTACTTAAATATGCAATGGGAAGAGATGAAGTGAAAGATGTATTGAACATTCTTGAAAATACAGTTGAAAACCTATATAATTTTAGTACCGATAAAAATTCTACAGAAAAAACGGAGGTTCAAAGTGAAAAATAAAAGAATAGCAGCTTTAGTATTAACAGTAATAATGATTTTGTCAATATCAGTAGGATGTGTAAAGGAAAACAAAGAATCGGCGGCAGCTGTTGTAAACGGCGAAGAAATATCCATAGCAGAATTTGATGAAAACCTTGAAATCTACAAGAATATGTATGAAGCGCAATATGGTGAGATAGCATGGGATGAAGAAATAGAGGAAGGCGTTACTTATTTATCGTCCCTTAAGGAAAATGTAATTGAAAACATGATTATGGATACTATCATGCTTCAAGAAGCATCTAAGGACAGCATTGAAGTAACGGATGAAGAATTGCAGGGTCTTTTTGATGAATACAAAGCATATTATGGAGATGAGGAAACATACAATGAATCACTTGCAAGTAGTGGAATGGATGAAGATTTCCTTATGAATTATCTTGAAAATGGAGAGTTAATAGACAGATATGTCGGTGATTTTGTTGAATCCATTGAAATAGATGATGAAACACTTAAGGGTTATTTTGATGAAAACAAGGATAAGTTTGCAGCTGTAAGCGCCAGTCATATACTTGTAAATTCATTGGTAGAAGCGCAAGATATACTTTTTAAACTTAATGATGGTGCTGATTTTGCAGAAATGGCAATGGAATTATCGCAGGATCCTGGAAGTGCGGTAAACGGAGGAGAACTGGGATATTTTTACAAGGGTCAAATGGTCCCTGAATTTGAGGAAGCTGCATTCAGTGTAGAACCTGGAAACCTCAGTGGGATAATACAAACTGATTTTGGATTCCATATCTTGAAAATAAATGATAAAAAGGATACTTATGAAGACAATTCTGATATTGTTCTAGGAGATTACCAGAATACAAAATACACTGAAAAAATAGAAGAACTTAAAAATGATTCTGATATAGAAAGATTTGTAAAAACAAAATAATTCTCAAAGGGGACACCATGAAGATTAAATTTACAGGAGCAGCAGGAACAGTAACTGGATCATGCCATTATATTGAATACGGTGATAAAAAGCTATTGCTTGATTGCGGTCAGTTTCAGGGAAAGAAAGATGTTGAAAAACTGAATGAAGATGGTTTTCCATTTGATCCTGCAGAGATTGATTATTTGATTCTTAGCCACGCCCACATAGACCACAGTGGAAGAATACCTCTATTGGTTAAAAATGGATTTAAAGGTAAAATATTCGCTTCAACGCCTACATATGATCTCTGTACTATAATGCTTATGGACAGTGGACATATCCATGAAATGGAAGCGGAATGGAAATCCCAGAAATCCATGAGAAAGGGAGGAGAACCTGTAGAACCTCTGTATACTTCAGAAGATGCACAAGCAAGTTTAAGTTATTTTAGTCCTGTTATCTATGAGCAGTATGAGGAAATAGATGATGTACTTACAGTAAGGTTTATTGATGCAGGCCATATTCTTGGTTCCTCCATAGTAGAATTATGGTTCAAGGAAAACGGAGAATCTACGAAGGTAGTGTTCTCGGGAGACCTTGGAATGAAAGATAAGCCAATAATAAGAGATCCCCAGATTGTTGAGAAGGCGGACTATCTTATAATAGAGTCAACATATGGCAACAGGTTCCATGAATCACCAGAAGAAAGAGTGGGTAAGCTGTCAAAAATCATACTTAATACTATTAAAAACAAAGGAACAGTAGTAATACCTTCTTTTGCGGTTGGTAGAACTCAGGAGATTATATATGCCTTAAACGAGCATTATGATGGTAACGATGAATTTAGCAAGGCTTTCAAAAATATACCTGTGTATATAGATAGTCCTTTAGCGTCAAAGGCTACGGAGATTTTCAAGAAAAATGCCCATGTATTTGACAAGGAAGCAAGGGAAAAAATACTTTCCGGAGACAATCCTCTTGAATTTAAGAATCTTCATTTCACCCAAACTACAGACGAGTCTAAGGCACTAAACATGTCTACGGAACCAAAGGTAATAATATCTGCAAGTGGAATGTGCAACGCAGGTAGGATAAGGCATCATTTGAAGCATAATCTTTGGAAGAAAAATTCAAGCATTGTTTTTGTTGGATACCAAGGCGAAGGAACCCTGGGAAGGCTTATAAAAGAAGGCGAGAAGGAAATCCGACTTTTTGGAGAGGACATTTATGTACAAGCGAATATAGAAAGCGTAGAAGGATTCTCTGGACATGCTGACCAGAGAGGATTAATGGAATGGCTTAAGGGATTCAAGGAAGCACCTAAGAAAGTTTTTATTGTTCACGGTGAATCGGATGCAAGGGACGTGTTTTCTAAAAAGATTGAAGATGAGCTCGGATTTTCAACGGTAGTGCCAAAGATGAACTCTGAATATTTGATGGAAAACGGTGAGGTTAGTGTTGTTGAAGAAGGATATGTTCTTGATTTAACTTCTGATAAAGCTAGAGATATAGAAAAGGCAAAACCTCAAAAACCTGTAAAAGAAGCAAAAGTTGTAGCCGAAAAAGTTAAATATAATAAAAAAGATGAAAAAATTAAGGAAACTGCAGAGAAGGAAGATGATGAGCTCTGTGAAGAACAGAAGGTTGAAAAGCTTAAAGAAGATATCATAAAGCTTAAGGAACTTGCAGGAAAGGCATTCGACATAACAGAAACAACATTGGTCAATAGCGATATGAAAGTAGGTGAGTACAAGACGTTAAATAATATTGTCCTAGAAATTGAAAAATCACTTGTAAACCTTACAATGCAAAGTGGAGACTGATAATGGATTTTGGAAAAATTAAAATTTTAATAGACACGGATCCTGGATATGATGATGCTGCTGCAATTATTACAGCAGCATTTTCTTCGAATATAGACATCCTTGGATTGACTACGGTGTTTGGAAATACTTCCCATGATATTGTTAAGAAAAATACAGCTTCTATGATTGACTATTTTAATCTTGATATTCCCTATGCTTTTGGAGAAAAGGAACCCTTGAACAAGAACAATATAGCTACAGAGGTGTCTGAAAAGGATGTTTTCAACCTTCCTGAACATGAATCAAGGGAAGATGTAAAAGGCGCAGTAGAGTTTCTTAAGGAGAAGCTTGAAGAAGAGAGGGGAAAGGTGACTCTAGTTACCCTGGGACCTCTCACAAACATATCAAAGCTTCTTAAGCAGTATCCAAAATGCAAGACTATGATAGATAGAATTGTAATGATGGGAGGGGCACTGAATACAGGTAATGTAACATCGGCTGCCGAATTCAATATTTATTGTGATCCTGAAGCTGCAAAAGAGGTATTTAATTCAGGAGTGGAAATTGCCATGGCAGGTCTTGATGTGACAAGGGAAACCAAGCTATATGGATATGACCTGGAAAAAATTTCGGGATTTGGAGAAAAACAGACGAAACTGGTTGAAATAATAAAGGCATGCAGCTCCAAATATGGACTGACACCTGAAAAGGGAATACCTGTACATGATGTTTGTACAATAATATATTTGCTTGAACCTGAAGTATTTGAATCTGAAAAATTCAGTGTGGATGTTGAAACAAAGGGAGAGATTACCAGGGGAATGACACTGGCGGATAGAAGACCTTTTTCAACTGCAGTTAAGAATACAACTGTATTAACAAAAATAAATATAAATAAATTTATGAGATGCTTCTTTGAAATAATGGCTAAATACTAAGGTTTTAAACAATGAACTGATATATCACGATGTATAAATATAAGTAAAACGAATATTGGTCCATAAAAACCAATATACAAGCAATCCTTTTTATGTTATAATAACAGAGATGTAAATACAAATAAAGGTGATTAAATGAAATTTACTGACCATAGATTTATGAAAGTGGCTGGTCCCATAATAAGCAATAATGTATTTCAAAAGATGAAGCATATAAAGCATCATGACGAAAGTGTTTACGAACATGTTTTGGATGTTGCATATCAATCTTACAAAATAGCATACAAAATGGGATTAGACTGGGAATCAACTATTAGAGGAGCGTTGTTGCACGACTTTTATTTATATAAGTTTGATAAAACTCCAAGATTGAGACTTCCTTTAGATGCTTTCTTGCATGCATTTAGACATCCGGTTATCGCATTAGAAAACGCTAAAGAGATATTTGAACTTAACGACAAGGAATGTAATATCATAAAAGGTCATATGTTTCCGGCAAGAATTCCGAAATACAAGGAAAGCTGGATAGTATCAATGGTGGACAAGTTTCTGGCTGTAATTGAGTACTACAACAATTACAAGAAGAGAATATTAGGAATTGAAGAAGCGTATAAAGAAGCATAAAATGCACCCTGTCATATGACAGGGTTTTTATTTAGCTCTTTTAGGCAATAAAAAACGAGACATTTACATGTCTCGTAATTTTTTTGTCGAGTTTTAGCTTATTGCAAAGGTGAGTTCGCCTTCTGCGGCGACTTCGTCACCTACATATGCCACGGCACTCCCTACGCCCAAAGGGCCCTTAGAACGGGTTATTTCGACGTCTAGTCTCAAAGTATCTCCAGGTACGACCTTTCTTTTGAATCTCATTTTCTTGATTCCGCCGAAATATACCGTTTTGCCCTTGTTCTTTTCAAGAGACAGCATTGCAAAAGCACCTGTTTGAGCCAAGGCCTCAACTATGAGTACTCCTGGCATTACATGGTTTCCAGGGAAATGACCCTGGAAGAAATATTCATTTACAGTGACATTCTTTATTGCTACAGCCTTTTTGCCTTCTTCCATTTCTAC
>NZ_CEZJXU010000140.1:0-5403 GCF_983023055.1 Dethiosulfatibacter sp.
CAGTCAGCGATGCCATTTCCTTTGCTGACTTGACTATCTCAAGTACCTCTGTTCTAATATCATCTTTGCTCAGGTTTGCCTTTACTCTTATGACTTCACCTTCTAATCTTCCATCTCTTTCTCTCTTCTGCATTACTCCCGGTCTTACAGTCGACATCTGCGGTCTTGTTTTTGGACATATAATTGTCGCCATCAGATTTCCGCCGAATGCAGGTCTTGTTTGGAGAAGCTTTGTCTCTTCTTCATTTTCATCAAGTGTAGATGTATCAAGTGTTGTATTCTTCTCAGCAAAATCCTTGTAAGTCGATATTTTTACATCAAGTCTTGTACAGTCCGCTGTAAGTCCCGTATCCATTCTTGCTGCAACTCTCGGTGCAAGGTCTCTTCCTATGTGAGTTGCTCCGTAAAGTACTATTTCAGGCTTGTATTCTTTCATTGCCTCTACTGCAGCCTTTGTATATGCATCTGTAGTGTATTTCTCAAGTAATGGGTCTTCTATAAGATATACTCCGTCTGCTCCGTATTCACAGCATTCTTTTGCCAGGTTTACTACATTATTTCCCATGAGAAGCGCATATACCTTTGTTCCTTTTCCAATATCTCTTGTAAGTCTGTATCCTTCACCTATGAGTTCCTTTGATACATTCATAAGCTCGCCATTTCTCTGCTCAGCATACACCCATATGTTCTTGTACTCCGAAAGATCTACTGCTTCCTGTTCTTTTTGAGTATTTTCTATAGCATCAAATGGACATTTAGATATACACTGATTACATGCAGTACATTTTTCATTTATTACTGCCAGCTTGCCTTCCATTTCTATTGCTTCAAAGGGACATGCTGAAACACATATCTTACATCCCTTGCACTTTTCTTTATTTATTATTATTGCCATTATCGACTTCCTCCTTGTTAGATTATATGTTTATCTTTTAATTCAATTAAAAGATTCTTTGCAAGTTCGTTGTCCGTATCTCCTTGAACCATCTTTCCTTTTCCTTTTGGAGCAGGTGTAAATGATCTGAATACATTTGTAGGAGATGCATCAAGTCCAACCTGTTTTTCAGTTACTCCCAGGTCCTTTGCATTCCACACTGTTATTTCTTTTTTTGTTGCATCAAATATTCCCCTAACAGACATATATCTAGGTTCATTAAGCTCCTTTATCGCTGTCAACAAACAAGGTGTCTGCAACTTTATCACTTCATGTCCGTCTTCAAGGGCTCTTTTTACCGTCATATTCTTTTTATCGCTTCCTATTTCAAATTCCATTACATATGTTACCTGTGGAATATCAAGTTTTTCAGCCATCTGTGGTCCAACCTGGGCAGTGTCTCCATCTATAGCCTGTCTTCCTGCAAATATGATGTCGTAGTCTCCCAATTTTCTTACTCCTGCCGCCAATGCATTTGATGTTGCCCATGTATCTGAACCTCCAAGGGCCCTGTCTGAAAGAAGTACTGCATCGTCAGCTCCCTTGGCCATGCAATCTACAAGCATTTCCTTAGCCTGAGGAGGTCCCATTGTCAGTACTGTGATTTTTGTATCTGGATACTGGTCCTTTATCTTCAGTGCTTCTTCAAGAGCGTTTGAATCATCATGGTTCAATATGCTCTCAACGCCTTCCCTTATTAGAGTATTCTTAACCGGATCAATTTTGATTTCATTTGTGTCCGGTACCTGTTTTACACATACAATGATTTTCAATGACATATCTTTTTGCCTCCTATTTAAATACACTTCCAGAAATTATCATCTTCATGACTTCCGAAGTTCCCTCATATATTTCAGTTATCTTTGCATCTCTCATCATTCTTTCCACAGGATAGTCCTTAATATATCCATATCCGCCGTGGAACTGTACAGCCTTTGTTGTTACATGCATTGCAGTTTCAGAACAGTAAAGCTTCGCCTGAGCCGCTTCAATAGTGCTAGGCAATCCCTTCTGTCTTTTATCCGCTGCATTGTAAAGCAACAGTCTTGATGCATCTATTCTTGTCTTCATGTCTGCCATCTCAAATGACAAAGCCTGGAACTTATCAAGAGATCTTCCAAACTGCTTTCTAGATTTCATATATTCCACAGTCTTGTCAAATGCTCCCTGAGCTATTCCCAGTGCCTGGGCCGCTATTCCAAGTCTTCCGACATCAAGTGATTTCATCGCTATGCCGAATCCTCTTCCAACCTTTCCAAGAAGGTTTTCTTTTGGAAGCTTCACGTTTTCAAACAAAAGCTCAGTTGTAACAGATCCACAAATTCCCATCTTGTGTTCTTTCTTAGGTACTGAGAATCCTTCCATTCCTTTCTCAACTATAAATGCACTTATTCCCTTTGTTCCCTTTGACTTGTCTGTCATTGCCATTACAATTATTACATCGGCAACAGCACCATTGCTTATGAATATCTTCGATCCGTTCAGCAGCCAGTGGTCTCCCTTATCCACCGCTTTTGTCTGGATTCCTGCAGCATCACTTCCTGCGTTTGGCTCTGTAAGTCCAAATGCTCCAATCATCTTGCCCGATGTCAGTCCCAGCATATACTTCTTTTTCTGTTCTTCTGTTCCGTATGTAAATATCGGCCATGTACAAAGTGCACAATGTGTCTGAATTATAACTCCTGTGGATCCACAACCCTTTGATATTTCCTCTATTGCCATTATGTAGGATATATAGTCTGCTCCTGCTCCACCATATTCTCTAGGAAAAGGCATTCCCATAAGACCTATTTTCCCAGCCTTTTCCAATGTTTCTGCTGGAAATATTCCTTGTTCGTCTATTTCAGCCGCTATTGGCTCAACTTCATTGATAGTGAATTCTCTTGCCATTTTTCTGACCATTTCTTGTTCCTTTGTTAAGTTGAAATTCATTGTTTTCCTCCCTTGTGTATTTCATATCGATAATCGTATGAAATTTATTCTTATTAAATATTACAAAAACATTTATCAGAAAACCTCCTGATTTATTTGAAGCTAGATCTGCATCCGCCATAGTGTCTATTTTTCTTATTGTTTAAAATGTATTGACTTTACAAACACTGCCCTTTGTTTTGTTCCGAAACAGAACAATTTACATCAAAAGCCTTAACAACCAGTTTCCTTTCCAACTCAGCCTTCTTATCCTCTAAAGATACCATGCCGTTTAAAACATCCTCTTCATGCAATGCGGCTTCTAGACGTTCTTCTTTTTTTCGTACTACGGCTTTTCTTTCAATGAAAGCGACATCTTTAGGATATATTATGTCTGACTCAACGGTTATCGCCAATTTCAATAGCATATACCTCACTCGGATCCGCAGACATAGAAAAGCCGTCGTATACAATAAGTCTATAGACTTAAATCAGGTGGATAAACACTATCCACCTGATTTCATATATAGCTTTTCTTTAATTTTGTCTGTCTATATCAATTTAAACCTTATAATTAATATATGATGCCTTTACACATTTTCAATATACTCTTCGCCCTCGCTAAAGTCGGTATAATCATCAATCTCAGATCTTGTCAACTTGCTGAACTGAGAAGCAATACCTTTAAATGCACTTACATTCAAGAAGAGCAGCAATATTCCGATTGGTACGGCAACAGTTAGTGCAATCGTCTTAATAGTATTCAATTCCGCATTAACCAAAACCAAAATCAATGGGAAGAAAGAAAGCATCAAACACCAATATAGTCTAAACATAGGAGATGGATTGCTATTTTCACTTAATCTTTTTGTAGCTACAGAAGCTAATGTAAATGAATTACTATCTAACGTTGTTGCCATAAACAAGATTGCTACAACAGCAAATAGTCCTATAAAAAGATTTGGGAAAGGTAATGTTCCCAGAACTGCTACAATCATATCTGAAGTTTGTCCATTTGCCACCATATCAGCAGCTGGAACCAATCCCGCTCTTTCAACAGTCATAGTATAAGATTGGAATGTACCATGCATCAATAAAGTTCCGATAGTACCTGCAACCAAACTTAAGCTAATTACATCTTTTACTCTATGTCCCTTGAGTATTCTGGCAATAAATACACCCATTCCAGGTCCAAAGGCAATCCAGTAAGCCCAGTAGAAAACTGTCCATGCTTGCGGGAAACCGCCTTTATCAACTGGATCCGTCCAGAAACTCATTCTAACATAATTATCCAGCATTAATCCAAATGAATTTGTAATAGAATCAATAGTAAACAAAGTATCTCCAATAATCAATACAACTGCTAAAAATCCAATACAAAGGAGTAAGTTTAAATCACTTAATTTTGTCATCCCTTTACCAAGACCTACATACGAACTAATTGTAAAAATAATAGATATTAGCAAGATAATGGAAATATTCAATCCAAAACTCTGTTGTATTCCGAATACAGTTGAAATACATTTTGAAATCATAGGAATACTTAGTCCCAAGGTTATGCTGACTGCTCCTAACCCGGTAACAATAAATAAAATATCTACAACTTTAGTAAGGCTTTTTGGCCACTTGTCGCCAAATGTTGTAGAGCATATTGCACTCAGTTTAAATTGTTTATTTCCTTTGATGTAGAAGCTGTAAACAACTGGAATAGCACATATTGTATATAGTGACCATGCAGAAGGACCCCAGTGGAAGAAGTTATATGCTAGTCCCCATTCGGCAGCAAGTGCACTCCTTGGATCAATTCCAAAAGGTGGTGCAATGTAATAGTACATTACTTCTGTAAAGCACCAATACATGGTTGCAGATCCAAAAGCTGCACAGAATATCATTGCAAATATTTTAGGTTTTGTAAATTCAGGTTTATCTTTTCCTAATTTAATGTTTCCATATTTTGACAACATCAACCAAATCAAGAAAACTAGACTTGCCAATGTAACCCATAGAAATACCGAACCCAATCCAGATAAAATTCCATTAAACATTTTATTTGCAATCGCAGTTGAATCTTCTGGAAATACAGCAACTAAAATACCTAAAATAAGTACTACTGCCGAACTAATGGCAGTTATGGATATATTAATATTATTTGTTTTATTATTCATAATAATTGTACCAGCAACGTAAAATAATCAATTCATTTTACTAGCTGGAATTTCCTCCTTAGTTTTTTGGGAGAAGCTCACGCATACAGTCAAGCTGTTTGCGCAGCCTCCCATAAATTTATCATATCTGATTTTCTTAACGCTCTTTAATTACCTATCGTATTTAAAAAGAACCTCTTTCGCATATAATTTCTCAATTCGATCTTTTGAATAACCAATTTCACTTAGAACATCTTCGTTGTCCTCTCCCGGAAACTTAGATGAAAGAATTTCTTCGCAACATGTATCACCGAACTTGATAGGATTACCGGATGTCAATAGCGAACCAACCTGGAAGTCAGTTTGATATCGAATTACGTTACGTTCAGTGAATTGGGGCTGAGCCAAAATGTC
>NZ_CEZJXU010000141.1:0-5381 GCF_983023055.1 Dethiosulfatibacter sp.
TGCTTGGCAAACTTAAATGCTGACTTGCAACAATTTGATCCGTATCTATATTGTCTCCGAATTTAATTACCTTATTCATTACAATACCTCCCTTGGGTCTCTGATTTTTCCAGTTATTGCCGATGCAGCAACTACGGCAGGACTTGCCAGGTATATAAAGGAATCCTTGCTTCCAACTCTTCCAATGAAATTCCTGTTTGCAGTAGAAAGAAGTTTTTCACCATCTCCTAGAAGACCCTCAGTCGCTCCAAAGCAGGTACTGCAGCTTGGATTACATATCATTGCTCCGCTGTCCATGAATATCTCAAGAAGTCCTTCCCTTGCCGCTTTCTTGTATATTTCTCTTGATGCAGGTGTTATAATCAGTCGTACATTTGGTGCTATTGTTTTACCCTTCAATATGTCCGCTGCAATTTCCAAATCGTCGTAACGTCCGTTTGTACAGGCTCCTATGAAGAATTCATCAATTTCCATTCCTTCAACTTCACTTAAATCACATACATTGTCTACTGAATGAGGGCAAGCTATTTGCGGTTCAATTTCAGAAACATCATATTTGATAATTTGTTCATACTCACCATCATTGCATTCTTCATCGACGAAATCTACTTCTCTTCCCTGGGCAGACATATACTCTTTTACTTTATAATCAGGCTTAATATAGGCGAATTTTCCACCTGCTTCAATAACCATGTTACAAAGAGTAGTTCTTTCAGAAATTGTCATGGCCTCCACTGCGGATCCTTCGAAAAGAACAGCCTTATAGGTTGCTCCCTTTGCAGTCAGGTCTGCTATAATCTTTAGTATCATGTCTTTTGCATAAACGCCCTTTTTCATATTACCTTCAAGTATGATCTTAATGGTTTCAGGCACCTTCAGCCATGTTTTGCCATCTATCCAAGATACAGCAATATCAGTGGAACCCATTCCTGTTGAAAGAGCTCCTATTGCACCGTAGCTGCATGTATGGGAATCTGCACCTATGATCAGTTGATTAGGCTCAACATGCTTCTCTAGCATGAGCTGATGACAAATCCCAACTCCATCATATACATACTTAAGGTCATTTTTTATACCGAATTCCCTCATTGCCTTATGGGAGTTTGCCGCCGCTATTGTATTGCTTGGAATATAGTGGTCCATTATCATTATAAGCTTTTCATTGTTCCATACCTTTTCACATCCAAGCTCATTTTCAAATATATCAATATTATGGGCTGTAGTTCCGTCATTGGTCATAACCAAATCAACATCCACTTCCACGATTTCGCCGGGCTTGACAACATCAACATTAGAATGTTTTGCAATAATTCTTTCTATTTCATTCATGACTTTACCTATCCTCTATGAATTTTGTAAAATGTAATATTCTTTTGTCTTATTTAACTATGCTTTTTCGCTCATCTCTTTTCTGACAGACTCGATAATGCCTCCATCCTGTAACAACTCAAGAACCCTTCCCTTCATAGGTTCAAATAAAAGGTCTTCTTCTGTTGTGTGGTTGTATCCCTTGCCCGTAATTATATTAAATGATACGACGTCCTTGTGGTTTATTTTGCCATATATTTCATCATTAATTTCCAGTGGACATATACCATTGTTTACACAATTCCTATAGAATATTCTAGCAAAGGACTTTGCTGCAACAAGTCTTACTTTTGATCCTCTGATAGCAATTACGGCCTGTTCCCTGGAGCTTCCGCATCCAAAGTTTGTGTCTCCCAGTATAATGTCACCATCTTCAACAGTTGAGGCAAACTCGGCATCAATGTCTTCCATGCAATGCTCTGCAAGCTCGCTTTCCACTTTTGTAACAAGGCATCTTGCAGGAATGATTACGTCGGTATCCACATTCTTTCCATATTTATATACTTTTCCTTTAAATTCCATATTTCACACTCCTAATATTCCGTTATGACGCCTGTCAATGCAGACGCAGCAGCTGTAATTGGCGAAGCAAGGTATACAAGACCTTTCTTGCTGCCCATTCTTCCCACGAAATTACGGTTTGTAGTGGACAGACAAACTTCTTCATCTCCGATTATACCGAAATGTCCACCGAAGCATGCACCACATGAAGGTCCGTTGACAAAGGCTCCTGCATCAATAAATATCTTCATAAGTCCTTCCTCCACTGCCTTCATATATACTTCCTGAGAGCCAGGTGTAATAAAAAGTCTCACATCCTCGTGGATCTTCTTGCCTTCAAGTATTTTAGCAGCCTTTCTTAAATCGGATATCCTTCCATTTGTACAAGACCCGATATACACCTGATCAATTCTTGTTCCAGCTACTTCGCTGGCAGCCACTACATTATCCGGAGACGACGGTTTAGCCACCTGGGGAACCATCTCACTGAGATTCACTTCAATAACTTCATCATACTCGGCGTCATCATCAGCAGTTACGAATTCAAACTCTTCCTTTATAACACCTTTCAGGTATTCTCTAGTGATTTCATCCTGCTCTATTACACAGTTTTTTGCACCACCTTCGATAGACATGTTTGCCATAGTAAACCTGTCATCTATACCAAGGTGACTAAGACCTTCTCCAGTCACTTCTATGCTCTTGTATCTGGCCCCTTCGGCGCCGATTCTTCCAAGAACATTAAGTATTACATCCTTGCCCTGAATATTGTCTCCTGGCTTGCCTGTAAGTACTACCTTGATTGCACTTGGAATCTTCATCCACAAATGTCCCGTAGCTATTGCAGCTGTTATGTCTGTAGTTCCCAAACCTGATGAAAAAGCTCCAAGTGCACCATAGGTTACAGTATGAGAATCACTTCCCAATATTACACTGCCCGGTGAAACATATCCCATATCAGGAAGTATGGTATGACATACGCCCTGGTTTTCAATAACATTAAATCCATATTTCTTCGCATACTCTCTTGTATATTTATTCTGATTGGCAGAACTTATATTTGGAGCAGGTGCATAGTGATCTATTACGACCAGTACATCCTCCGGACTATATGGTTTTTCACATTGCATTTTCTCAAGGATGTCTGGAACGAGAGGGAACATTACATCCGTAACCATAACCAGGTCAACATTGATTTCATGTATCTCCCCTACCTTGACAGATTCCATGCCGCATGCTTTTGCCAGTATTTTTTGCGTCATCGTCATGCCCATGATGTCACCCCGCATTTTTTTATTTCATTCATAATATAAAATCTCCTTTCAAAGTATTCCTCTATATAAAGCTTTAATAACATATAACTCTCTTTAAGTTGGAAATAATTCCATGAATTATATTTTATATTATTTACACATAAATTAAAACTCTAAATTCCAACAAAATTAATACTTTTAACTTCTGTAGTCTCTTTATCAAATTTCATCTATCTTTATGTCCGAAAACGAGAGGTTTTTCGTCATCTGCTGTGCTATACTCTAAATAGAGAATAATCACGAATAAGAAAAGTAGGTGAGAAGTTGGAACTGAACCATGATGTATGCTATGAAGTTATAAAAGCCAATGATGCAAGATTTGACGGAGTATTCTATATGGCTGTGAAAACAACAGGAATATATTGCAGGTCTGTTTGCAAGGTTCCTGCGCCTAAGTCTGAAAACTGCACATTTTACAAAAGCGCCGCTGAAGCTGAAGCCAATGGATATCGTCCATGTCTTCGCTGTAGGCCTGAACTGGCTCCCAGCTATTCAGAGTTTGGCCAGGGAAAAGAGCTCTTTAAAATGATAATTGAATATTTTGAAGAACATAAATACAAGCCGAAAATTGTAGGAAAGTGTGCCGAGTTTCTAGGAATCAGTCCAAGACATCTAAACAGGGTGTTCAAACAAGAAGCAGGAGTCAGCCCTAAAGACTATATAATGACAAAAAGGCTGCTTCTGGCCAAAGGGCTTCTTACTGATACAAATCTAAGCATAACGAAAATCGGAGAAATGGCAGGCTTTGGCAGCAGCTCCAGATTCAACGCAGCCTTAAAGAAACATTACGACTTGACACCAAGTAATATCCGAAAGGAAAAATTGAACAAGGACAATCGAGAAGCCTTGTCAATCCGTCTCTTTTATCGACCTCCTTATGACTGGAATTATATGATGAAGTTCTTTGCCGTCAGATCCATCCCTGGAGTTGAATGGGTATCTGCTGAAGGCTATTATAGAAGATCCTTGAGAATAAAAGATGGTGAAACAATCCGTACAGGCTGGATAGAAGTCATGCCTGTACCGGATGATAACCGTGTGAATTTGAGAATCAGCAACAGTCTTGAAAAATCAGTGGTTCAGATTATCGCCCTGGTACATAGAGTATTTGACCTTGATGTTGTTCCCGGGAGACTACCTGAAGAACTGCCTGACGGCATAAGGCTTCCTGGATGTTTTGACAGCTTTGAGATGGCAACAAGAGCAGTCCTTGGCCAACAGATAACCGTAAAAGCTGCAACGACTATTTCAGGAAGGGTTGCAGAAAAACTTGGCTGTGAAATTGTTACTCCATGGAAAGAAATCAACCACCTTTTCCCTGAACCGTCAATACTTCATGACCTGGGAGAAGAGGCTTATGACATTCTTGGAAACCTTGGAGTGATACGCTCTAGAACCACCTCCATAATGGGACTAGCCAACTCCATTAAATCTGGAGAACTGACTTTCACAGAAGATATTGATGTTTTCAAATCTAAGCTGACAGCAATAAAAGGTATCGGACCATGGACGGCAGAATACCTGTCAATGAGAGGGATGAGCTGGCCCGATGCATTTCCTGTGACGGATATAGCTGTCAAAAATAATATCCTTCCTCTGCTGAATGATGGTCAGGGTATCCCTTTGTTAGAGCGAAATGAACTATCAAAATATAAATTGAACAAACTCTATGAGGAACTTGCGGTGGTCTATGCCGAAAAATACAGACCTTGGCGAAGCTATTTTACATTAGCATTGTGGCGAGGGGATCTAATGGAAAAAAAGGATGAGGTGGAGAAGTGATTTATTTCAAAAGAATGATAAAATGGGGCAATATAATAGTTGCCGTTGACGAGGATGCAAAAATTACAGGATTATGGTTTGAGGGTCAGAAATATTTTCCCGATATCCCTGAAGATGCCTGCTGGATAGAAGATATTTCCGAAGATGAAAGGATTGAATTTGTCGACAGTAGCAATACTCTTCAAAAAATAATCGAAGTGATAAGGGAATTTGACATTCAAATGAAGGAATACGAAGAAGGCAACAGAAAAGCTTTTAACCTTCCACTTGCCCCTTCAGGCAGTGGATTCAGACAATTGGTATGGAAAGAGCTTCTGAAAATACCAATAGGTTGTACTGTCACCTATGGAAATTTAGGAGCCAAAGTGGCAAATATCATGGGCAAGGAAACCATGTCTGCACAGGCTATCGGCGGTG
>NZ_CEZJXU010000142.1:0-5366 GCF_983023055.1 Dethiosulfatibacter sp.
ACTTCCTTTAATGTATGACCTGAAATATCATCATGTCTAAGAAGCCGCAAAATCGCCTCTTCTCCCTTTGTTATGCTTACTGTTCCCTGACTTTCCCTTACTGAATTTATCTTTTGCTCTTCAAATCCCACAACGCCATTTCCATCAACTACGAATGTAACATAGGAATTTTCAAGAGAATAGTCGCCATACATTTCATGATAAGTAATATTGTAGATTCCGTTTTTACTGACTAGATTTATTTCACCATAGTTTTCCATGTTCATGGAATATTCTTCAATAAACTTTTGCACAAGGTTGAATGCCTTTTCCTGATCAAGATTATAATCATGCTCTGTTTTTCTCAGTTGAAAAACCAGTTTCTTTCCATCACTTATCTGTATACTTCCACTGTCATCATTCCTATAATGTTCGTCAGGTTTAATTTCATAAAAATCGCTACCTAGAAATTTTACCAGTTCCGGACTATCTCCATCGTATATTTCATATTCCACTTCAAGAAGGGGAAGAGACAAATCTTCAGAAGATATTTCAGCCTCAATTTCTATGCCGTGATCATTTAGAACCTGAATTACTGGATCTCCATCTTTTCCCAAATTGGATCCTATGTCATATACCTGGGTAAATAGAAAGGCATCTATCATTATAAAGCCTATTATCAGTATTGTCTTAGCCTTGTTCCAATCCATTTATTCCTCCAGCCCTGCAATGGTTTCTTCAATTATTGCTCCCGATATTGCATTGAATACGTACTGCCTGTCTGTAGTTCGTATTACCCATACCGTTCTCAAAAGCTGGTCTTTGAGCTTTCTTGAAGGATCAAAATATGCCAGCTCTATGCTGTAGATGGAATTTAGTATGTGGCTTTTTGTAGATTCGAATTCCTCTTCGCCTCCACCACTTCTTTCCAGGTAAAGATTAGTAATAAAATCAATATTTTTACTGATTATCTCATCTGGAGACAGCACCTCAACCTCTTCCATATTAGCCTCCATAGAAAAGTCCGCAACCCTTATGAACCTTTTATAAAGTACAACCTTGCTTCCAAGGACATCTATCTGTATTGCCTTTTCATTCCTTACCTGACTGAAGATTATAGGCTTGTTTAACAAGTTGTAGGAGAATATGTAGCTGTATCCATATTCTCCATCTTTCTGAAAGAGTTCCACTTCACTGAGATATGCATTTTCCGGGAATCCCAGAAAATCATCCATGAAAGACAGTGCAATCTTAAAGGACTCGTATACGTCACTTCTTTCAAGGGAACTGTCAATTGAATCGTAAAACTCAAGGAGTCCATCCTTGTTGATTTTCAGCACTTTTTCATTCTTAAATATATAGTTTACGCTTCCTGTACTGTCAACGCTTTTTCTTACATAGTCAAAATTTTCTTCAAAATAATTTTTTGCTATCTCTTCAATCTGTTCAGTATCGCCTATGTCTATTTCCGACTTTACAAAAACGGGATTCAGTGTCACCTCGCTGGTGGAAATAGGAATATCATTGTATCCATAGTCCGACACATATGTTCCCGAATATTTTTCCCTCGCATATCCTATAGCCTTGCTATAAACTGTAAAAAGATCTTCAGTTTTTGATTCCATAGTAAAGCTATAGGTTTCTTTTCCGTCGTTTATTAGAAAAACATCCTGATCAAAATCGTAAGAAATCCACTTGATGTTTTCTACCTGGCTCTGAAGCCTATTATTGTTGGTCTCCATTCCTTCAATGAAAAGAACAGTAGGTATTGGATTGTCAAACTCCACTCTAATACTTCTGTTTTCAATCCCTTCCTCTTCAACAACTCCTTCAAATTCAGTATATCTTACTATGTCTCCAATGCTTTCTACGAACACATCCCAGATTTCTACACAACACTCGGAATTATGTATCCTGTATTCTTTTCCGTCTGTAAGAACGAATTTTGCAGGTCTTATTTTATCCCAGAGATATATGGACTCAGGAAGTTCAACATTTACAGTATTGCCATAGTTTTCAAAGGAAAATTTCAGCCACACCTGCGATGAAAGGAATATGGCAAAGGATACAAGCAGTATAAGAATTAAATTTTTAATCTTCTCCTTATACATTACTGTCACCTCTTATAGCTAGAGGCATAACTATTCTGAACTTGGTTCCATTATCCATGGTGCTGTCGACCTCTATGATAGTGTGGTGGGCTTCGGCAATATGTCGTGTAATGGCAAGCCCTAGTCCAGTGCCTCCCATTTCCCTGGACCTTGCCTTGTCCACTCGATAGAATCTCTCAAATATCCTCTTTATGTCTTCCTCTGGTATTCCTATTCCATTGTCCACTATTTCAACTACTATGTAATCTTCTTCTCTTTGACAACCTATTAGAACTTCACCATTTTCTGGAGTATACTTTATGGCATTCCCTATGATGTTTTGATATATCTGTTCAAGTCCATCCTTGTCGAACATGACTTTAAATTCTTCAATACCGCAGTTGTATACAAGGTTTTGATTTTTATCATCAGCCCTGTTTTTGAGCTTCTCTACCGTTTCCTCAAGTACGGAGCATGGATTCAATGGCACCTTGTTCCATTTAGCCTGTTGAAATTCCATTCTAGACAGCCTTAAAAGGTCCTTTACAAGCCTGTCCATTCTATCACTTTCATTAAGTATTACATTAAGAAAGCTTTCAGTGGTTTCTCTATCGTCAAGAGCTCCTCCAAGAAGGGTCTCCGTATAGCTTTTCACCGTGGTTATTGGCGTTTTCAACTCATGGGACACATTTGCAACAAATTCCTTTCTCATGTCGTCAAGCCTCTGCTGCTCTGTAATATCCTGCATAACAAATATAACCCCACCTATTTCCTCCATTTCGTTCTTGAAGGGAGCGTAGTTTATATTGTATATCATGTCGTCTATATTGATGATGGAGCTTCCCAGGAAATCATGGTCTTTCAGAACCTCATTGGTAAGCTGATAATCGATATTCCTCAATATCGTTTCCCCATCGGTTTCCTTTTCATCATCTATCTCAAGTATTTCCCTTGCAACAGGATTAGCATGGATGATCCTTCCCTCCAAGTCGAAGGTTATTACTCCATCAGCCATATAGTTGAAGGTTGTTTCCATCTTACTTTTTTCCTGATGCAGGCTGGATATATTTTTCTTAAGTTCCTTCGTAAGGAAATTGAACATCATTGCAAGCTGTCCTATTTCATCATTTGACTTGACATCTACAATTTGGTCGAAGTTACCCTGGGACATTTCCCTTGCCTTTTTGGTTACATCCTTGATTGGTCCCGTAATACTCTTAGCAAGAAAAAATCCAAAAATAACGGTGACAAAAAGAGCAAGCATAGTCGCCCTTGTGAGCATAATGGTAGTCTCATTTATTGTTTCATACACTGAATTAAGCTGATAGGTAAGATATATTATACCTTCAATGGATCCATCCTTGCTTTTGACTGGATATGCCATGTGTTTTACCCTGCTACTAGTCTGATCATAGTCCTGGAGTGGTATGGTCTCAACAATGTCACCCTTCAGAGAATCGAGAACAAGAAGATTGTCAATTCTCCTGCTTTCATAGGCACTGTCTCCAGTAGTGCTTCCTACGGAGCTTGCTATTATTGTCTTGGCACTGTCATTTAATATTATGTAGAGGCTCTCATCATAGCCTATCTGAACATTGTTTGCTATGAGTTCGTCAATAGACTGACTGTTTTCAGTCCACTCATCTCCTTGAAGAAGAGATGAGCTTGCAAATATGGAGGATATATGGCTTTTCATGGATTCAGTTATTGAATCAAGTTGGATTTTTTCAAGCTGGTCCGTAATGAAGAATCCAACCATAGCCATTGCCATGAATACCAGAAGAAAATATATTAATGTGAATCTCCACCTGATGCTCTTAAACATTATTAAATCCTCCTGAAATAGTAGCCGACACCTCTTTTAGTAATTATATACTTGTCGTCCTTGTTTTCAATCTTTTCACGGAGCCTTCTCACTGTAACATCTACAGTCCTCAAATCTCCGAATTCATATCCCCATACCTCTTTCAAGAGATGATCTCTCTTGAATACCCTGTCGGGATTAAGAGACAGATATTTCAAAAGTTCAAACTCCCTGTGGGTAAGGTATATGAGTACATCATTCTTGAATACTTCAAGCTTGTTATAATCAAACTTAAGCTTTCCGTAATGGATTATCTTGGTCTTCATTTCCTCTTCAGGATTTTTATAGCTATTTCTTCTCAAATTTGCCTTAACCCTAGCAACCAGCTCATTCATGCTGAAAGGCTTTGTTATATAGTCGTCAGCTCCTGCTTCAAGTCCAGTAATTTTATCCGTCTCTTCTTCCTTTGCCGTAAGCATGAGTACTGGAACAGTCGACCAGGTCCTTATTTCCCTCAAAACCTCGAATCCGTTTTTATATGGAAGCATTATATCAAGAAGTACAAGATCCGGATCCGATTCCCTTGCAATCTCAACTGCTTCATTTCCGTCAAAGGCCGTAAAAACCTCAAAGCCTTCTTTTTCAAGATTATATTTTATAATATTTGCTATAGGTCTTTCGTCATCTACAACCAATATCTTATCGCTCATTTTATTTCTCCCTTAATTCTTGCCTTATTTTCTTTTCCAATCGACGTAGTCGCTTTGCCTGACATATCCTTGATTATATCATATGTTTGTGTACTTTTTCCATTTCTTCATAGAGAGGTTTAAGTTTTTTATATATATCTTTGTAAACCTTGGAATATATATTTCTGTAAATTGTAGAATTCTTTTCATCAGGCTTGAAGATGGACTTTTTATGGACCATTTGTTCAATTCCCTGATCTATGTCCTTGAATTTCCCCAGTGCTGTAAATCCTGCAACGGCACCACCAAGTCCTGTGGTTTCGAAAGTCTGAACTCTGTATACCTCCCGGTTGAAGATATCTGCCGTTATCTGGCATATTGCATCACTCTGAGAACCTCCTCCAGATAATGCTATGGACGTCATTTTTCTTCCAGATTTTTTCTCAAGGGTCTCTATTCCTTCTAAAAGTGCGAAGGCTATTCCTTCAATTATAGCCCTGTAAAGATGCGCTCTTGTGTGGCCGTCATGGAATCCTATAATCGAGCCTTTTGCTTCAGGTCTAAGAAGCTCTTGTCCCCAGAATGGCTGAAGTACAAGACCGTCACAGCCCGGAGGAATATGATCAAGCTTATCATCAAGAAGTCGCACTGCTTCCTGGGAGTTTCCTCCTGCTTCAATGAGTTCCTTTTGAGCAAATTCCTCCTCGAACCATTTCACCATCCAAAATCCCCTATATATAGATATTTCTGGATTATACCACCCCTTCTTTACAGAAGGAAAAGCTGGAAAAAGTGTAACTATTT
>NZ_CEZJXU010000143.1:0-5348 GCF_983023055.1 Dethiosulfatibacter sp.
ACGACAAAGCAATAGAATATCAATATAAAATTAAATAAAAGAATATAAAAGAATAGATTCCCAAGGGAATCTATTCTTTTATATGCAGTTTTTGATTCATCTGTTCGAGCTTCCTGTTCATTTCCCTAAGCTCTTCGATGCTTCCTCTCTCCCTGAGAGTATAGAAATCCGCCTGGATTTTTTCAATATTCTTCATAGGAACATTTCCACTGAAATACAATACCTGAATTTTTTTGATTATCCTAGCTACTAAAGAAGTCCTCATCATGAATACCTCCTGGGCATCCATTATCTCAAACTTGATCTTCGACATTTCATCATCAAGCCTTCCTGCAACCTCTGCCGACTCCCTGAGTCTTTCCTTAAGCTCTGCTGGCATCTTTTCACCGAATTTATAATTTATGGAATGCTCTATGGTAGCCCAAAAATTCATAGCTAAAGTTCTTATCTGTATTTCTGCAAGAACCTCTTTTTCTCCAAAGGCTGTTTGGACAACGTAGCTTATAATTATATGATAGCTTTTGTATCCACTTTCCTTCTTGTTTGTAATATAATCTCTTTCTTCGATTATTTTAAGATCTTTTCCATCCCTGTTCCTAATATGGTCTACAACATGAGGAATATCATCTACAAGCTGGCATATTATCCTTATACCTGCAATATCTTCTATGCTTTCAACCTCAACTGATTTTCTATGAGCCTTTTCAATTATGCTTGATATTTTTTTCACTCTTCCAGTAGTGAATTCTATCGGAGAGTATTCATTCATGTCGCGATACTCTTTTCTAATACTCTTAAACTTGACTTTGAGTTCTTCAACAGCCTGTTCATATGGCAATAGGAATTCGTCCCAGTTCTTTATCATGTCTTTTCCCCCATATCTTTTATATCTTATTATATAAAATTATTTGAGTTTTTAAAAGATATAATTTATACTAATACTATTATAGCTTAGGAGGTCACATATGTATTTTTTAAGATTCAAATATCAGGATGTAATAAATCTTGGAGTTATGGATATGAACAGGACAAAGGTTGTCAGTCTTGAAAAGCTGAAAAGTATTATAAATACTGATAATATCATAGATATGAACGAATTGATAAAATCATTAAAGGAAGAAGATATTGAAAAAATATCAGACTTCGTTAACCAAACTTCGGACTGTCTTAAAATAGATGATGTTAAAGTATTATCTCCCATTGAATATTCCTTTAGAAATCTCTTCTGCCTAGGTAAAAACTACGTTGAACATATAAACGAAGTTCAGTCCATGCCAAATGTAAAAGGCGATATTCCTGAACATCCCATATATTTCAGTAAAACCTGTTATCCTTCAATCGGTCCAGAAGATTCAATAATAATTGATGAAAGTCTTACAAAATCAGTGGACTATGAAGTGGAACTTGCATTAATTATAGGAAAAGAAGGAAAAAACATTTCAAAAGAAAACATAGTTGACCATATTTTCGGATATACCATAGTAAACGACGTTTCCGCCAGAGACCTTCAAATGAGACACGGCCAGTGGCACAGAGGAAAAAGTCTGGATACATTTACACCTATGGGACCATATATTATTCACAAATCACAGGTTCCCTACCCCGTAAACCTTAACATCAAATGCTGGGTAAATAATGAGCTACGACAAAACTCAAACACCTCGAAAATGATATTCGATATAGACTACATAATTTCCGATCTATCAAAGAGCACAACATTATATCCAGGAGATATAATACTTACAGGTACTCCAGCAGGAGTTGGCATGGGCTTCAAACCTCCAAAGATGCTTCAGGACGGAGATATTGTCAAATGCGAAATAGAAAAAATAGGAGTTCTGACAAACAAGGTGAAATGTCTTTAAGAAAGAATCCATGCATATGTATTGTATGATTGGGTATCAAAATAATATATAAACTATCTTTGTAAAATATTTCTGTAAGGGGTTATACAATGAAAAGATTTATAATATTAATACTGATACTATCAATCGCATTAGCAGGATGTCTTGAAGTTCCCGAGATAGAAGATGTAACAATAGATCCAGATACTCTGGAAATGAACAATGTACAGACACCAATCCTTAAAATGCCAGAATTAAAATTACCGGAATTTAAAATGCCAAAATTCAAATTGCCAAAACTAAAACTGCCAAAATTTGATTTTTAGACACTTCAATCAAATAAATATAAGAATTATTTCAAAATAAAAACGCTGATATCTCAGCGTTTTCTACAGTTCTACCATAAACCTTTACGGCTATTTTGCTAATCTCAAATTATCATTTCATTGAAGATTTTCTTATCTAGATATTCCTCAACATTAATTACGCTTTCTCTTCTTACTTCTTTGGCTCTTATACCAACTACTGTGGAATTGGCCTGTGTATCTCTCAGTACCACCGAATTGGCACCAATTTTTGTACCGGTTGCAATTAAAATATTTCCAAGAACCTTGGCACCTGCTCCTATAACAACATTATCCTCAATAGTCGGATGCCTCTTTCCAGTTTCCTTTCCAGTACCTCCAAGTGTAACACCATGGTACATATGAACATTGTTTCCTATTTCAGCAGTTTCACCTATTACAACACCCATTCCGTGGTCGATGAAAAGCCCCTGTCCAATTGTTGCTCCAGGATGTATCTCTATTCCTGTAAAAAATCTTGAAATATTTGATATAAACCTAGCCATAAAGAACATATTTCTTTTGTAAAGAGCCTTTGCGATTCTATGATCTATTATTGCCCTTATATGAGGATAAAGTATAAGAACCTCCATCCTATTTCTTGCTGCAGGATCCTTTTCTATTACTACATCGATATCGTGTAAAATATTCTTCATAAATTTCATAATCTACTCCTTTAAAATATACCTAATGACAAATACTTTTCTCCACCATCTGGAGAAAGTGTTACAATCTTCTTGTCTTTGCCGTATTTTTCCGCCAGCTTCTTAGCCGCCGCTATGTTGGCTCCCGTTGACAGTCCAACAAGTATCCCTGTATCTCTTACAAATTCAACTGTTTCTTTCTCAGCATCCTCATAATCTATTTTTATGACTTCATCCATGTCTTCTGGAATGAAGATATCCGTTATGAATCCTGCACCTATACCCTGTATCTTATGAGGGCCAGGTTCCTCTCCGGATATTACAGCCGAATCGGAAGGCTCTACTGCAATGCACAATATTTTTCTTTCCTGCTCCTTCAGTCTTTTTGATATTCCTGAAAATGATCCGCCTGTTCCTACTCCTGCAACGAATATGTCCATATCAGGTATATCTTCCAAAAGCTCCAGCGAAGTCGTTTCATAGTGTATTTCTCTGTTAGCAGGATTTGAAAACTGTCTTACGACAAAGTATCTCGAATCATTTTCTGCCATTTTATCAGCCATTTCAATGGATCCCTTCATACCCTTAGCACCATCCGTAAGAATAAGCTCGGCACCGTATGATTGTATCATCATTCTTCTTTCTTCACTCATGGAGTCAGGCATTACTATTATAACCTTGTATCCCTTAATCTTTCCTATCATCGCAATTGCAATTCCAGTATTTCCACTTGTTGCTTCAACAAGTACGCTGTCCTTTTTCAATATACCTCTATTTTCAGCATCTTCTATCATTCCCATTGCTGCCCTGTCCTTGATGCTTCCTCCAGCATTGAACTTTTCAAGCTTTATATATATATTTCTGTCTTTCATCTTGTACAACGGTGTGTTTCCGATGAGTTTCAGTGAGTCTTTAATTATCATTTATATCTCCTTTCAAAAAATATAAAAAACTCCGTCTATTGCTAGAGACGAAGTTTATTCGCGGTTCCACTCTAATTGGAAAAACCCTCTTTGTCCGGTACATAAATACCGTATCGCTATAACGTGCGAATCACGGTGCAGCCTACTATATTCGGTGCACTACTCCAAAGGGCACTTCACATACTATCCGTTAAGCATCTCCCAGCAATGATGCTCTCTCTTAAAACTTCAAAATATGCTACTTTCCTTCTTCAATGTAATTCCTACTAATTTACTTGGTTTTTATTATTTTACTCAATTTATTCATCTTTGTCAATGATTTTATTGTGAAATCATTCAAAAAACATTTATCTCTATTGAATATTCACTATTAAAGATGTATAATTATGTCGAAAAAGAACTTAAACCCAAAATATAAAAGGAGCTGCCTAACTGGACATATCCAGTAATGAGCAACTCCTATTTTCTTGATTCAATTTATTTTTTCTATTTCACAAGGTTTTTTTCAACTACAAGCTGTGCTATCTGAACTGCGTTTGTTGCCGCACCTTTTCTTACCTGGTCTCCACAGCACCACAATACTAGTGAATTTTTAGCGCTGATATCTTTTCTAATTCTTCCTACATATATAAGGTCCTGGTCCGAAGAATCAAGAGGCATAGGATACTGATAGTTTTCCAAATCGTCAACAAGCTTCACACCATCTGCATACTTAAGCAACTCCTTTGCTTTTTCAACAGTTATTTCACTTTCAGTTTCAAGAGTGATTGACTCAGAGTGGCTTCTGAAAACAGGAACCCTTACACAAGTACAGTTTACATTAAGCTCTGGACTATGAAGTATCTTTCTTCCTTCATTCTGCATCTTCATCTCTTCTTCAGAATATCCATTGTCATAGAAAGGTCCTATATGAGGAATCAAGTTGTATGCTATCTGGTACTGAAAAGTGTCTATTTCAACTTCTTTTCCTTCTTCAAGTGCTGTAACCTGGCTTTCAAGCTCTTCAAATCCTTTTACACCTGCGCCTGAAACAGCCTGATATGTAGATACTATCATTCTGTTTATTTTGCTGTATTTGTTGAGTTTATTGATTGCCGTAAGTGCAATGATTGTAGAACAGTTTGGATTTGCTATGATTCCATTGTGATTCAAGACATCGTCAGGATTCACTTCAGGAACAACCAATGGAACATCATCATTAAGTCTAAATGCACTGCTGTTGTCAACTACAATAACGCCCTTCGATGCCGCTATTGGGCTGAACTTTCTGCTTACTCCACTTCCAACTGCAACAAGAAGAATGTCAATATCATCAAATGAATCCTCTGTAACTTCTTCTACAATATAGTCTTTTCCATTCCAGTTTATATTTTTACCTGCACTTTTAGCGCTGGCCAACAGTTTCAAATTCTTAATAGGAAAATTTCTTTCTGCTAATACATTGAGCATCTCTTCTCCTACTGCTCCAGTTGCTCCTAATATACCCACGTTTACATTATTCATAATTTCCTCCGAATGCTTTTGTAATTTACGAGCTATTATAACACAAATATAATTCTTGTAAAAGGTTTTTTTGTGTTTTTCTAAAAAACA
>NZ_CEZJXU010000144.1:0-5348 GCF_983023055.1 Dethiosulfatibacter sp.
ATCAAAAGATATTCACCAAAATATTCCATAAGGGTATCTGCAAAAAACTTTGGATTTGAAAACGGTATTAAGAGCATACCTCTTTATGCAGTGTTTTGTTTAAAGGATATACATTCATCCTATTCAAACTTATCATAAAGGATATCCTCTTCCTTAAATCCTTTATCTAATAATATTTTAACAACAGAGTCTATCATAGGCGGATTTCCGCAGAGATAGGCTTCTTTGTTATCTCCGTTTTCAACGAATTTTTCTATGAGATTTGTAACCCTTCCCACTTCTCCCCTCCAACTACATGATTCAGTAGGTCTTGAAAGGCAGGTTATGAGTGTGAAGTTATCCATTTCCTTTTCAAGCTCCTGAAGGATATCCATCATATACATGTCTGGTCTTGTTCTGGCACCGAAGAAGAAGGTTACCTTCCTGTTTATATTGTTTTCCTTCATATACCTTAGTATGCTCATTATTGGAGACATTCCCGTTCCTATTGCTGCAAGTATCATTTCCTTGTCGCTGTGGACATACTGGAAGTCGCCGAAGGGGCCTATGACATTGAGCTTGTCTCCTTCTTTCAGGTATTTGTGGATATAGGTTGTGCATATTCCTTCGGGGATATAACCTATGAAAAGTTCCACTGCATTTTTGGAGCTTGGAGGTGTTGTTATAGAATAGGCTCTGTAAACTTCCTCGTCGCTTTCCTTATATATTGGAGTGAGAATCTGTACATATTGGCCAGGTTTGTAGTCAAGTTCACTTCCTTCTGGAAGTTCAAGTCTTATTCTTTTGATCTTGTCCGTAAGGTTTTCGATTTCTGTAACTGTGCAGAGGTACTGCTTCACGTTGAAGAGCTCTTCAGGTATAGCAATTCTCATGTCCTCTTTCACCTTGCACTGGCAGGACAGTCGTACACCTTTTTCTCTTTCCTCTTCGGAGACATAGCCTTTTTCCGTAGCAAGAAACTGGCCGCCACCATCAAGGACCTTTACCTTGCAATATCCGCAGCTTCCCTTTCCTCCGCAGGCTGAGGGTATGAATATTTCATTTTCTATGAGGGTGGATAGAAGACTGTCTCCTCCATCTACTGTAAGCTCCTTGTCTTCATTTATGGTGAGCTTCTTATCGCCATAGTTTGCAATTGTCTTATTGGCTATTGAAAGGAGGAAGGCAAGGATTCCTGTAATTGACGATATTGCAACTATGGTAGTTAGTATATTATCCATGATTTCCTCCTATTGAATTTGTACAATTCCTGAAAAACCTATGAAGGCAAGCGCCATTAGACCTGTTATAATCAATGTGATTCCCGGTCCTTCCAGTCCCTTGGGCAGTGGATTGTTTTTGATTTTTTCACGTATCCCAGCCATTGCAACTATGGCAAGAAGCCATCCAAGTCCCGACCCTGATCCGAAGGCTATTGACTGCATAAGATTGTATTCCCTTATTATCATGAACAGTGATACTCCAAGGATCGCACAGTTGACAGTTATAAGTGGCAGGAATATTCCAAGGGCATAGTACAGAGTTTGGAAATACTTTTCAACCACCATTTCCACCAGCTGTACGAAGGAAGCTATGACTACTATGAATACAATATATCTCAAATATTCCAGGTCAAGTGGTACAAGGAGGCTGTGATATACGTTGTAGTTGATCATTGTGGTGAAGGTCATGACAAAGGTTACTGCCACACCCAGGTTCAGTGATGTCTTGATGTCGCTGCTTATTGCAATGAAGGAGCACATTCCAAGGAAATTGGAAAGTATCATATTGTTTGTAAATATTGCGGCAAAAAATATGGTTACAGGACTAAGTTCCATTATGCTTTCACCTTCCCTTCATCTTCTTCACTGAATATGTTTCTGGATATCCAGATGACTATGGCAAGCATGAAGAATGCTCCAGGAGGCATTATCATCAATGTCCAGGACACCCATGAAGTTCCCAGTACATTTATTCCGAAAATAGAACCAAAGCCAAGGAGCTCCCTCACGAAGGCTATTAGAAGAAGTATTATTGCATAGCCTGTTCCCGATGCTATTCCGTCAATGAAGGAATACAATGGAGTGTTGTTCTGTGCAAAGCTTTCACATCTTCCCATTATTATGCAGTTTGTGATTATGAGACCTACATAAGGACCTAGGGCCTTGCTGATTTCAGGAAAGGAAGCTTTCAGGAATATATCCACTATTATTACATATGATGCGATTATGAGAGTCTGTACCATCATACGAATATGCTTTGGAGTGTATTTTCTTAATATTGAAACAGTAAGTTCTGAAAATGCTGTAACGAAAATGAGTCCAAGCCCCATTATAAGTGAGTTAAGCATAAGGTTTGTAACGGCAAGTGCGGAGCATATTCCAAGAATCTGTCTATATACTGCATTGTCCTTCCATATTCCAAGGGTCAGAATCTTTTTGGTTTTCTTGTTCATATGATCTCCTCCTTCATCTTGAGAATTTCATCTATGCTTTCATTGAATATCTTTAAAACAGCCTTTGAGGTTATAGTGGCTCCAGAAATGGCATCCACATTTCCACCGGTTGATGGTCTGAATATCAGTAGGGCTCCTTCAGAATCCAATTCTATATCCCTGAACTGCTCAATAAACCATTTCTCTTCTATCCTTCCTCCAAGTCCCGGAGTTTCAGAATGGCTTATGAAATCAATGCCTTTGATATATTCGAAATTTGTATCCAGTGCTACTATTCCTTCAATCCTTCCCCAGAGGCCTGCACCTTCAACGGTGAAGGCGTATCCCAGGATAGAACCGTCTATTACAGCTATAAAGTATTTCTTTCCATCTATTTCTTTTTCTTCTATGACTTCCCTGTATGTTTCGATAATTTCATCTTCATCGCTTTTGTATTCAATTCCCAGTGAATTGAGAACCTTTGACTGAATCTTTAGATTTTCCTGTTTGTCTATGCTTTTTACTGATAGCTCGTTGATTCCTGCAAGGATGAGAGTGAAGAATGCTGTCAGGACTATCATGAAGACTACTGGATAGAGTACTTTCTTCTTTTTAGGCACTTTTAGCACCTCTTTTCTTTAAGGATTTCACGGCAACATCGATTATTGGTACGAAGACATTTGCTATGAGTATCGCAAACATGATTCCACCTGCAAATAGAGCAAAGGCCCTTATGATTACGGTAACGGAACCGATGATAAGACCATAGATAATTCTTCCTTCAAAGGTTTTTGGAGATGTGACAGGGTCCGTGGCCATGAATACGGCTCCGAAAAGAAGTCCTCCAGCAAGAAGGCCCCAGAGAGGATTTGGCACCTGGGCTACTCCCGACATAAAAAGAGTTGTGCTCATTATAAAATACCCTCCAAGGACTGAAAGTATGGTTTCCTTGTGGGCTACTTTTTTGTATACGAGATAGATTCCTGAAAGTATTATGAGGATTGCAGATGTTTCACCCAGGGATCCGGAAACCTGTCCTATAAATAGGTTTGAATATTCAGCCATTGTACCCCCTTCCCTGAAGATGAGCATGGGCGTTGACTGTGCAAGTACGTCGATGGGGTCTGTTATATATTTGGTGAATCCAGACATGAATGGTATTGCTGGTTCCGACCACTGTGCAGTCATGAATTTTACAAAGGATACATAGACGAAGGCTCTTGATGCGGCTGCAGGATTAAAGACGTTGCGGCCGAATCCTCCGAAGGTTTCCCGTGCAAAGAGTATTCCGAATATCATGCCCACGGCAACTATCCACAGAGGTGTTCTAGGTGGAAGTGTCAGTGTGAAGAGAAATCCTGAAACAAAGACAGCTTTTGAAAGAGGTTTCCCCGTCTTTCTTTTGAATAGCCATTCTGTAAGAAGGCCTGACAGACATGACACTAGAAGGAGAAGGAGAACTCTCCAGCCGTAGGTTCCTATGGAAAAGAGTATAAGTGGGATTAGAGAATAAAGTACCTTCTCCATTGCTCCCTGTTTCATAAATTTAATACCGGACAATAATTTCAAAGTTATTCCTCCTGTCATAAATTTAATGCTAATTCAATTTTACCATTTTTGATGTAATCATTACAATAAATGTAAGATTTCCCGGGAAATAAAAAACAGGCGGTATAAATCCGCCTGCAATTATCATCTTAATATTCCTTAAGCTTGTCCTTTGTGATGTTTTTCCACACTGTACCCATTTTGTGGTTTTCCTTTTCTACAAGTAGTACAGATTGTCCATTGAGGCGTACCGTCTTTACTCTTTCTGTAACGAAGACCTCTTCATTTTCAGATAGTGTGTATCCATTTTTGTCCTGGATGGAATCTATCCTGTCATTTACAATAAGGTCCTTTACAAGCATGTTGTCCTGGTTTTTGGATATCCTTATTTGACCCTTGTATCTTCCGTCATTTCCGTTCATTCTTAGACCTACTCCTGCAAGGGCTCCTATAACTCCTATTCCAAGACCGCCGTGCTCAGATAGGTGGATGTTTTTCCTCTCAGCTAGAGTATAGGCTTGGTCCTTGGTCAGGACCTTGCATTTTGCATCTTGGCCGAAGCATATCAGTTCCTCCCTGTCTCCGAAGGTTTTTTCCACTATGCAAAGTCCCGGATCGGACCCGTCGGCACAGTTGTTCTTCAGATAAGAGGAGCATATGCATACTAGCTCTTTGTGGTCCTTATCACAGCCTTTCAATTCAAAACACATTGCACTATTGTGGGAGGTGTAGGCTATTGCATCATTGAAGAAGAGTTGATGTCTTGTCACCGGAGTTGGAATTCCAAAGCCAAACTTGCTAAGAAGTGTTCCAAGGTTTTCGGCTACTTCGCCTGTTCCTATGCTTGTAAGGTTGTCTGTATCGTCTATAGAAATAAAATAATCCATTTAGCCCTCCAGATTCTTTGCTCTTCTCATGTCTACGCCCCTAAGTATGCTTTCAAGTTCTTCGTCGGTAAGGTCGTATTCGAAAAGTTCTTCATAAAACATTTTTGTATATGATTTAAGGTCTATTGACTCTGAATACTCAGGGTAAAGTGTTTTAAGAGCCCAAAGCATTGCCAGAGGAGTTTCCAGCGATGTTGAGTGGCCCCATCTTGAAATTCCTGTCGGCAGGAGATAAACATCATCATTCAATACCGCTTCCATGTTTTTCCATGCCACGTTTTCTTTGATGTACTTATAGGCGCCAGAGTCGTTTGCTATTATTACCTCGGGATTCCATTTCAGTATGTCTTCAAGAGTAGTATAGTATTTGTCCTCATCCCTTGTAAGTGAGTTGTCTGCTGCTACGTTAATGAGGCCTGATTTTTCAACCCATTCAGCTGTTATTGTATTTGAAGCGGAAGTTCTAACAGCTTCGTTTATTGAATGATACACGTTTCTTC
>NZ_CEZJXU010000145.1:0-4097 GCF_983023055.1 Dethiosulfatibacter sp.
CAGCAATAGAGAACAAATAGGATTAAAATATGAGGGGATGCTTTCTTATAGCTTAAGAAAGTTAAGAATTAAAAAATACCTTGAAGCGTTGGTATTTCGTTTTAAGGAAAACTTTCCACACAGGCAACACTGCCTAGGCGTGACGCGAATAGTCGCTTTGCCTAGCTTAAGAAAGTTAAAATATTCACAATGTTGTAAGTGTTGGTGTTATGCGATTAACGCGGATGACGCGACGTAGTAGCTTTGTTTTTAAAAAAATATTTGGAGGTTTTTATGTCAGTATTAATTATAAAAAATGTTGGAACAATGATATCAGGAGATCTTAAAAATCCTATATTGGATGCAAACACAGTAGTAGTAGTAGATGGCATTATTAAAGAAGTAGGTGGAGCAGAACTTGAGAAGAAGTATACTGCCGACAGCGTAATCGATGCAAACGGTACCACACTTACTCCTGGAATAGTAGATACACATGTTCACCCGGTTTTGGGAGACTTTTCTCCTAGACAAAGCATTCTTGGATTCATGGAAAGCTCTGTTCATGGTGGAATAACAACATTTTTATCTGCAGGAGAGCCTCATACTCCTGGAAGACCTAAGGATAGATCGGGTACAAAAGCTCTTGCTATTCTCGGCAAGAAAAGTTCAATGAACTTTAGACCAGGTGGAGCTAAATTCCACGGTGGTTCACTTATTCTTGAACAAGGATTAATTGAGGAGGACTTCAAAGAACTTGCTGCTGAAGGAGTAGATATAGTTGGTGAAGTAGGACTTGGAACTGTTAAGAAACCTGAAGATGCAGCTCCTATGGTAAAATGGGCAAAAGAAAATGGAATGACTGTAATGATGCACACAGGTGGAACAAGCATACCTGGAAGTAGCTCAATATCTGCAGATGATGTAATAGCAACAGATCCCGATGTAGTTTCGCATATAAATGGTGGACCAACTTCTATACCTTTAGATGAAGTTGACAAGTTGATAGATGAAACTGAATTGAGCCTTGAGGTTATTCAGTGTGGAAACTTTAGAATACTTAAATATGTAGCAGAAAAACTTTCGAAAAAAGGTCAATTAAACAGAATGCTAATGGGAACTGATGCTCCTTCTGGAACTGGTGTTATACCTTTAAGCCAGATAAGAACAATGTCATATCTTGCATCATGTTGTGATGGAATTTCAGCTGCTGAAGCAATCTGTATAGGAACTGGAAACAATGCCGATAAGTTTAAGCTTAACAGAGGAAAGATTGAAGTAGGAAGAGAAGCTGACTTCGTAATAATGGATGCACCTATGGGTTCTGCAGGAAAAGACGCTTTAGAAGCATTTGAAGTTGGAGATCTTCCAGGTATTGCATTTGTTATTGTTGATGGAAAAGTGGTAGTGAAGAAAAGTAGAAATACACCTCCGGCAACTAGAAAGCCGTCTATAGTATAAATTAGGAGTGAATAGATGATAAATATTAATTTGGATAAATGTATAGGTTGTAAGCTTTGTGAAAAGAATTGTCCCCTTGATGCTATAAAAGTAACAGATAAAAAAGCTGCAACAAATGATGCTTGTGTAAGTTGTGGAATCTGCGTAAGGGTATGTCCTGTAGATGCAATAGAAAAGACGGTTGGAGAAAAAGACAGTGCAAATGAAACATGCACTCACTGTCCTGTAAGGTGTTCAGTACCTGTGGGTCAGACTGGTGCTTGCAAAAGATATACAAACAACAACGGAACACTTGAAAGAAACAGAAAGCTTGTTGTAGAAGCAATAACAAGCGAGCCGGGAACTAGAAACCTTCCATACAAGCCTTTGATAACTGCTGTTGGAGCTGGAACAAACTATCCTTGCTGCAGACCTGCACCATATATAGTACAGGAAAAGGTAGCAGGCGTAGATGTTGTAACTGTTGTAACTGAAGCACCTCTAAGCTACAGTGGTGTAAAGGTTAAGCTTGATACCAATCTTCATATTGGTGAAGAAGGGGCAAAAATCAAGAGAGATGGAAAGCTTGTTGGAATGATTACTACTGAAGAATATGGTTCTAAAATGCTTACTATAGGTGGAGCAAATCTTCTAAGTAACGGAAATGATGGATTTATTGTTGCAAAGACAATTGTAGACCTTGCAAATGGAAGAAGAGTAACTCTTAAGGTTGATAAAGGAAGTAAACTTGAAATTCAACAAGGATTTGCTCCAATAATTGACGGACAGGAAGAGAAGCTTATGAGAGTTGGTTGTGGAAGTGCTACTATAGGCATGTTTGCAAAGAGACTTTCCGAAGTTGTTGATGAAGCGGTAATACTTGACTATCATGTAATAGGACTTTTGTCAGAGCATATGGCAGGATCTGATGTTGGAATGAAATACAGCGGAGTTGTTCCTTTTGGAACCAAATCTACTGTTGGAAGATACTTTGGAGTACACGGCCACGGTTGGGGTGGTACTGAAGTTATGGATCCAAAGGATGCTATAATTTCTGTAGACATGAACCTTGCCAAAGAAGGTATGAAAATACTTGTAACTGAAACTACTGGACAAAAAGCTGCTATGTTCGTTGTGAAGGCGGATGGAACAGTTGAATCAGTTGACATGAGTCAGGAAGCTATGGATGCTGTAAACCTTATTAAGAATACTTGTGAAGTATCAAAGACTTCTATAATCTATACAGGAGGAACTGGTGGTAGTGCAAGAGCTGGAGTTGTAAACTTCCCTAAAAAGCTTTCCGATGCAGTTCACAATGAAGATGTATATATGACTGTCGGCGGAGCACCTGCATTTATTCTTCCAGGTGGAGGAATCAACTTCATGGTTGATGTAGCAAAAATGGTTGAAGACGCTACAACTTGGGTACCAACACCTGCAACTGTTGCACCTGTTGAATATACAATGACTAGAGAAAAATATGAAGAGCTTGGCGGCCATGTTGCCAGCATAAGAAGTAAAAAAGAAATACTCAAAGAACTGGGACTATAGAATTATGCTTCAAATCCTTGATGAAAACAGAACCTTTTTAGACTACGGTCCTATTCAGATGGTTCTTGATATAAGAACCAATGGTAAGGGCCAGTTGAAAATTGCTGAAAAAGTTGCAAGTGACCTGGTTGATCAGTTTGACAGAATACTTGAATATATGAAAATAATCAAATCCCATGAGAATTATGGAATTTCAGATGAATATCCTCTTATTATGAACAAAATGATAGCTGCAGTAAATCTTTTAGGGGACAATTCTTTCAGTCCCCTGGCTGCAGTAGCAGGTTCTTTCTCCGAATATGCTCTTGAGCAGTCTTTGAAATATGGAGGGGAAAGAGTCATTGTAAACAATGGTGGAGATATTGCACTTAAAGATATGACAGGCAAACCATTCATAGTTGGAATTCCAATTGATGACTTGTCTTCAGGACTTAGGATTGAAATAACTCCTGAAATGAAAATTGAGGGTATATGTACAAGCGGACTGGGTGGAAGAAGCTTCACAAAAGGGATTGCCACAAAGGCAGTTGCACTTGGTCGGAAGGCTTCAGTTGCGGATGTATGTGCAACTTATCTTGGGAACATGACCAATATTGACGACCCAAATATTATAAGAGCATTGGCTGAAGAAATTGATGAAGGAACAGATATACCGGGACATCTTATAACTGTAAAAGTAGGTAATGTGGATAGAAGGCAGAAACTTAAGGCTTTGCTGAATGGATATGAAGCTGCAGAAGAACTTGTTGAAAAATCAATAATTAAAGGCGCTGCAATAGTGCTTGATAATGACATTATGACAATTCCAGATGGAATTGCAGTAATTAAATAAAACTAAAGGAGAACAAAATGGACGTAAAAGATGTTAAAATCAGGAAATTTTATACAAATGTTGAGGAAATAAATATTGATGGTGGAAAAGAGATAGAAGGAAAACAGCACAAGAGAGTTGCAATATGTGCAGTAATCGAAAATCCATTTGCTGGAAAATATGTTGATGATTTGGAATTTCTTTCTGACTGGGGCGCGTATATAGCACCAATCATGGTAGAAAAAGGACTTGCAGCTGCTGGTCTTAAGCCTGAAGAAGTTGAATCATACGGAAAAGGAGCAATAGTTGGTGCAAACGG
>NZ_CEZJXU010000145.1:4111-5345 GCF_983023055.1 Dethiosulfatibacter sp.
CTGCTGCAATTATGCATCCAAAGCTTGGAAAACCTTTCAGACAAGCAATTGTTAGAGGACTTGCGCTTATTCCTTCAAACAAGAAAATCGGAACAATGGGTTCAACTCTTGACATAGGACTTAACCACAAGGATGCAGCATTTATCCGTACTCATTTCGATTCAATGGAAATCAGAATTTCAGATGCTCCAATGGCTAATGAAATAGTACTTGGACTTGTAATCACAAACTGTGGAAGACCTCATCCAAGAGTTGGCGGACTTTCAATAGAAACTGCAAAATTTGAAGACGGCCTAAGATAAATTTAATATAAATCTGAAGAACCTGCTCTGAAGAAAGTTTTCACGAGCAGGTTCTTTTATTTTTCTTTATTTTTATTGTTAAAGATGATAAAATGTTGCGAAATTGAAATGAGGTATTTCAATTACGAAATGTCACAGTAGAAAAACAACCTTTGAAACCGGTTTCTAACATATGTTTTGTTGGCACAATAATTGCAATATAACTATATATAATATTGATTGATACAGTAACAAATATGAAAGGAGTATTTCAAATGGAAAATTTAAAAATAGCATTGGGGAATAAAGATCTTGGAAGGGCAATAGATATTGGAACAAGAAGAGGGGAGTTTCTCTTCAGAATGAAGGACTATTCAAGATCCTATGAAAAGCTAATAGGTATTGATATAAATACGGACGAGCTGGACAAGCTGAAATTCAAGGAAGAAAAAAATATTAGGTTTCATTTTATGAATGCATATGATTTGGAATATCCAGATGGTTATTTCGGTGCAGTATCAATATCAAACACTCTTCATCATCTAAATGACATGGAAGGTGTTCTAAATGAAATGACTAGAGTATTAAAAGATGATGGATATTTCTTAATCAATGAAATGTTTCATGATTGTGACGACAACAGCAAAAAAACTCATGGAATGCTTCATATTCTCGAAGCAGAGATAGACACTGAACTGGGAAGGATACATAACAAAACATTTGAAAAAGAAGAAATAATCAAGGTTGCATCTGATTTAAATCTGAGGTCTCTTGAGATAGTAGAGTACAGTGAGACATTTGAATTTGATAAAAAAATAGAAAAAAAACTAGGAAAGCTTGATGGAATACTTGCGTCTGTAAGTGGTTATCCAAAGTATGAATACTTCTGTGATTGTGTTGATAAAATCAGAAAAAACTACGATAATTATGGTGTGAAAAGGTGTACACAGCTT
>NZ_CEZJXU010000146.1:0-5337 GCF_983023055.1 Dethiosulfatibacter sp.
AATTATATATCCAGGAAGGCTATTTAACAAACACTATATTTTGAATCTTGAAAAAGGCTTTATTAATATCAACGCTATTATGATTCCAACTACAAACTGAAGTACATTCCAGGGTATGCTCACTAAAGGTGCTGCAAAATTGCTGTATATAAAAGCTTCATATACATAGTATCCTGCCACCATTACCAATCCTCCAATAATCATGGATCCTGCAACCGTACTGTTTTTCTTCTCCCTTACAAGTCCTGTAACATATGCCATGACTCCTTTGAGGACTATCGTTGCCGGAATATAGATTACATAACCCTTAAGACCGTCAGCCATTGCTGACCCCAGTGCAGCCGCCAGCATTCCGTAGTGCGGTCCAAGTAAAAGACCCGACAGGAACACTGCCGCATCTCCAAGGTGTATATATCCTGAAAAAGGAAGAGCCGTACCAATATATGTTGCCACATAAACCACAGCAGCCATTAAAGCTGAAATTGTTATTGTTCTCGTTTTACTCTCTCTCATAAAAATTCTCCTTAAAATCTTTTCTTATTATGATTTTGACACTTGAATATAATTAAACTATAATATAAATGTGACCACTTGAAAAGATACAGATTTAATATTTTAAATAAGGACAGAGGTGAATTATGATATTTGCATTTATTCCAGATAGAAAAGCCAAGAAACCTATATACATACAACTCTATGAGCATATACGAGACGAAATAAAGAACCAGACAATAAAAAAAGGCGAGAAGCTTCCCTCCATAAGGGAAACTGCCTCCACCTACAAAATAAGCAAGACCACAGTTGAAAACTCATATTTTCAGCTTCTGACGGAAGGATATATAGAGAGTCTTCCAAAGAAGGGCTACTTTGCCCAGGATCTTAGAGACTATTTCTCCGATGAAAGCACTATACCTGCAACTTCTGCAGCACAGGAAAAAGAGCGATACATGGAAGATGAAGAATTCGACAAGTTCAAAAACGAAAATGTCCACATGGGAAGCATAGACACTAAAATATGGAAGAAGCTTTACAACAGAATATTGACTGATTTTGAGGAGGAAATATACAGCTCTGGTTCATACCAGGGCGAATCCATACTCAGATATGAAATATCCAACTTTGTAAATAAGACAAGAGGCGGAAAGACAAGACCAGAACAAATAGTTATAGGTGCTGGAATACAATATCTAATGGGTATACTGGCAGGAATGGTAAAAAACCAAGTAAAGACTGCAGCAGTAGAATCCCCTGGATACGAAAAGGCTAAATACATATTCGAGGACTACGGCTTTAATACAGTTGATATTCCCGTAAGTGAAGACGGATTGAATTTGCAGTCCCTTGAAACATCAGGAGCGGACATAGCATATGTGTCCCCTTCCCACCAGTTCCCAACTGGTTCCCTCATGCCTATAGGAAAAAGGCTCGATCTCCTTTCCTGGGCTGAAAACAATAAAAGTTACATACTAGAGGACGACTACGATAGCCTAATACGATTCGAATCACTACCTGTCCCATGCCTTCAGGGTCTGGACAAAGACGACAGGATAATATATCTTGGTTCCTTCTCGAAAATACTGACTCCAGCCATGAGGCTATCATATATGATACTACCTGACAGGCTCCTTGAAAACTACAAAGGGATTTTATCTAAATACACCCAGTCCGCCTCCAAAATTGAGCAGCTTACCCTTGCATTCTTTATAGGTGAAGGACATATCTACAAACACCTAAGGAAGATAAAAAGAATCTATAGTAAAAAAAGAAACCTTATAAAGAAATACCTTGAATACTTGTGGAACGGTGAAGTAACAATGATAAGTGCAGACTCGGGACTTCACGCAGTTGTGTCCCTGGAAAGTAAAAAGCCTGCAGAAGAAATCATTGATTTCTTTGCAGACAAGGGTGTTCTTGTAAATATTATAAGAAAAAAAGGTATGGTCTACGAACTTTCCATTTCCTACAGCGGTTTGTCCTTTGAAGAGCTTGAGCTTTCGTTATGAGCCAGTCTCATATCAACATCCTCTTCTATGAGGGTCTTTAGTAATACTACCGTAGGAACTCCTAATATCATTCCTAATGGTCCAGCAGCAATGGCGCCCATGCTGACTCCTGATATTACCCAGAAGGGGCTTACTCCAACAGCCTTTCCAATAATCTTGGGATCTATGAAGTTTGCGTCAACCTGACCAACGACTATGATTATTATTAGGGCAACAAGAGCTTTGGCAGGATTCACAAAAAGGGACACTATGATTACAGGTACAGATCCAAAGAAGGGCCCGAAATATGGTATCATATTTGCGGCTCCAACTATCAATCCCATTATGAGACTGTAGGGTACTCCAAATATTGTAAAAAGAAATATGTTTATTATTCCTACTATTGTGGAATCAAGAATCTTTCCATTGAAATACATCTTGAATATATGGTTTGCCTTCTCCACTGTTTCTTCAAGCTTATTGGCCCTGTCATCGCTAAAATAAGCATGACTGGTCCTTTTCATCCTGTTTAGAAGGTCTTCTTTTTCAATAAGCATGTATATGGACATTACAAAACTAGACAAGAAGGCAAGAAGTCCTCCTCCAATGTTTGACACCAGGCTTAAAACAAAATTCGAAACATACTGAAGGGCTTTTGTTATATATTCTATAACCTGCTGGCTAGTCTCTCCCGTAGAATCCGTAAAGTTGTCAAGAATCCATGTTACAAAGGCATTATCCGTTTGGTCCCTAAGTTCTGCAATATATTGATTTACATCTATGTCGCCGTTTACGAAAAAGTCCACCATAGAGTTGAAGTTTTCTGAAATAACCGGCACAACAAATGATATTGCAACAACTACAGCCCCCACAAAAATCAAATAGGTGAGGAGTATTCCAACCTTCCTCCTCATCTTAAGTCTTCTTATAAATACATTTGCCACAGAATCCAGTATATAGGCTATGGCAAAGGCAAGGATCACAGGTTTAAAGACGCTTACTAATGACGACAGTGCTCCACTGTTGAAAAACAGGAATCCCATGACTATGGCAATTGTTATCAAAGGCAAATAAAGCCTTATTATACTTTTGGTTGCAGTTTTCATATATATCTCCAATTCAATCATTTTATATCAATTTCAAGTATTCTACATTATAACATCAATGAATGTTTTTGTGAATTGAAATTCAAATCATTGCTTAATTCAGCTATATATATTAAAATAATAATATACAAGAAAGTTTCCTTTTATTACAAAATCACAACGCTTCAAGTGATTTTGTATATACTAACTTTCCTAGGCAAGGACACAATAAAGTAACTACTTAGAATAAGGAGGAATCATATGTTTGGAAAAACCGCCAATCTTGAAAGAGAACTAATCGAAAGTATCGAAAAATCCATATTAGAAAGAAAAGAAACCCTCTGCCCCACCTGAGACAGCACAAAGACAATGTCGCTCCCGTGGGGAGTTAAAGAACCCGTAGATCCTGAAAATGCACAGTCTGTAATGCATTATATCCAGGATTTGAAAGACAAGGTGATCTGCCTACCATCTGGAAACGAATCGAAAATTCTGATAGCATCAGTAAAGGAAAGAAAAGGAAAATATCTTCTGATCTTCAGATATGAACTAACAAAGCAAAACTCAAATATTTTACCGGATATAGATTTTTTATAATTTACAATTAATGCTTCACATATCAATAAAAGCAAGTTCCCGAAACATAAGGAGCTTGCTTTTTGATAGCTTAAGAAAGTTAAAATATGCATAACACTTTGAAGAGTTGGTGTTATGCGGTTATATGATTAACTTTCTTAGGCAATAAAAAAACCCCGAGCTATAAGCACGGGGTTTGAAAATTCAACTATCTTGCGATTTGGATATTTTCTGCTTGTGGTCCTTTTTGTCCTTGAACAACGTCAAAAGTAACGCTTTGTCCTTCTTCTAAAGATTTGTATCCGTCAGCTTGAATTTGAGAGAAATGTGCAAATACATCTACTCCGTCATCCCCTGTAATAAAACCAAATCCTTTTTCTGAGTTAAACCATTTTACTGTACCATTCATCATGTGTACCTCCTAATTATATTTTCCTTAAATCCGTGTAACTAATAACATTTTCTTAATCAGGATAGCACTAAGTGAATATGAACACCAATCAGAAATTACCTGTTACTAATCTTACTTTCGTTTTAAGCAACAATTAATACTACCATTAATATCTCTATTTGTCAAACTTATTTAAAAATCAAACACAAAATAAATTTTTCAAAGTAATAAAAAATCCCGAACCATAAGGTTCGGGATTTGAAAATTTCAACTATCTAGCTACTTGGATATTTTCTGCTTGAGGTCCTTTTTGACCTTGAACTACATCAAAAGTAACTTCTTGACCTTCGTCCAATGTTTTGTATCCATCTATTTGAATTTGTGAGAAGTGTGCGAATACATCTACTCCGTCATCTCCTGTAATAAAACCAAATCCTTTTTCTCCGTTAAACCATTTTACTGTACCACTCATCGTGTGTACCTCCTAATTATATTTTCCTTAAACTCTGTAACTAATAACACTTTCTAAATCAGGATAACACGTAGTATATGAGCACTAATTAGAAATATCCTGTTACTAAATTTACTATCGTTTTAAGCAACAGGTGTATAATACCACTAATATGCCGTCTTGTCAATAAACATCAAGAAAGAAAAACGACAAACAAGGTATAACTCCTAAGCTCAGCCATGTTTAAGCCTTTTATTAAATAGAAATTGAAATTATTTGGGCAACAAGAAAGCAGCTTTGCTGCGTTAAATGCACAAGCATTTCTTAAGCTATAAAAAAACCCCGAACCATAAGGCACGGGGTTTGAAAATTCAATTATGCTATGTTAATATTTTCTGCTTGAGGACCTTTTTGACCTTGAACTACGTCAAAAGTTACTTCTTGTCCTTCTTCTAAAGATTTGTATCCGTCAGCTTGGATTTGTGAGAAATGTGCAAATACATCTACTCCGTCATCTCCTGTTATAAAACCAAATCCTTTTTCTGCGTTAAACCATTTTACTGTACCACTCATCGTGTGTACCTCCTAATTATATTTTTCCTTAAATCCGTGTAACTAATAACATCTTCTTAATCAGGATAACACTTAATGAATACGAGTACCAACCAGAAATTACCTGCTACAATTTACTTTCGTCTTAAGCAACAAATGTATAATACCACTAATATGCTATCTTGTCAATAAATAACAAAAAAGAAACCCGACAAACAAGGTATATCTCCTAAGCTCAGCCATGATCAAGCCTTTTATTTAATGAAAATTGAAATTATTTGAGCAACAAGAAAGCAGCTT
>NZ_CEZJXU010000147.1:0-5327 GCF_983023055.1 Dethiosulfatibacter sp.
GACATGGTTTTTCTTGTATCTTCCACTCTTATATATGAACAGTCATTCTTTTCTTTAGATATGTCCCGGCACACTACAACTTTACATCCATTATTGCATGCATCATTTATATACTCATGTCCATCTCTTTCAAACCCCTCGATGGCTGTAAATATTGTGTTTTCGCCGGCTTTTCTAGAATCATAGGTAATATCCCTTACTTCTATATTTTCATCGCCTTTAAAATCACTGTATTCGATTTTTTCAAGTATCCTTTTAATAAGCATCCTATACCTCTCATTGTCTAATCTTACAATATAATAATACTATTGCAGTATAAAATCAACTCTAATTACTCAATCGTATCTGAAATACTCAGGACAAAATGTCCTGAGTATTTCAATTAAGCATAATTGTTATTACAGAACCTTTCATTACCTCTATACCTTCCTTTGGATACTGTTCCTTGACAGTCATCTCTTCATCAACATTAATAGTAACATTGTGTTCGAGTCCCAGTTTTTCAAGAAGGCTGCTGGCCTCCTTAATATTCATACCCGTAACATTTGGCACCTTTACATAGGATTTCTCTATTTTAACCTTTTCCTCGTCCGTATAAACAGGTTGAACATCCATGTATTTCAACACATCTTCCAAAACATCACCTATTACAGGGGCTGCAATTGTAGATCCGTAGTAGGAATCTTTTGGCTCGTCAATAATCATAAGAGCTACAACCTTTGGATCATAAGTAGGCGCAGCCGCTATGAAAGATGTAACATACATGTTTTCAGAATATTTTCCATTAATAACCTTTTGTGCTGTACCTGTTTTTCCCCCAACACTATATCCTGTAATATATGCATTTCTACCTGAACCTTCGCTTACTACGGATTCCATGGCATAAAGCATATCGTTACATGTTTCTTCAGAAAAAACCCTTCTAACAACCTCTACTTCATTCTCCTTGACTATGTTTCCATCATTATCAACCAACTGCTTTACGATTCTCGGCTTAACCAGATAGCCATCGTTGCACAAAGAAGAAAGTGCTGTTACAAGTTGAATGGGAGTGACTGAAATACCCTGTCCAAAGGATTGAGTTACAGTATTGACATCCTTCATGATTGAAGGGTCATTGACAAGGCCATAGGCTTCACCGTTAAGCTCAATGTTTGTCTTTTCTCCAAATCCAAGAGCATCAATATAATGCCTGAATCTGTCCTTTCCTATGGCAAGACCCATGTCCGCCAAAGCATCGTTACATGAATTTTGAAAAGTTTCAGAAAATGTCTGCTCACCGTGAGGATTGTAATATCTCCAGCATTTAATCTTTGTGGCACTTTCAATTCCTGTTACATATCCATCACAGTAATATTTTGTATCAAGACTGGCCATGTTTTCTTCAAGGGCAATAGCTCCAGTTAAAAGCTTGAATGTGGATCCAGGCTCATATATGTCATTGACTGAAGGATTTCGCCATAAATCATACCATTTTTCAGTCAATTCATCATCTTCAAGGCCTGCCCAAAGATTCTTCATGTTTTCATCAAAAGGGTCTCTTGGATTATTTGGATCATATGAAGGCTTGCTTGCCATGGCTAAAATATCTCCCGTTTCAGGATCCATAATCAGCATAGTGGCACTTTTGGCTCTGTTGTCGTAATATGCCTTTTCAACTGCATTTTCAGCATAATGCTGTATTATTTCATCTATTGTAAGAACTACATTAAGTCCGTCTACAGGCTCGAAATACTCTTCAAAACCATCATAGGGAAGCTCTATTCCGTTACTGTCCGTGTTGACTATCCTTCTTCCAGGCTCACCCATAAGGTATTCATTGTATGTCTTTTCTATACCATAGAGACCTATCTGGTCAATATTTGTGAATCCTAAAATATAAGAAGCAAAATTTCCATAGGGATAAACCCGCTTGGTATCTTCAATGATTTTTATTCCCGTTGTATTCAACTCTTCAAGCTTGTCCGCCTGTTCTATTGTAATCCATCTTTTTATGGTTACATATTCAGCATCCTTTGTTATAAGTCCATATACCTTGTCCTTTTCCATTTCAAGAATATCTGACAGTTGTAGAGCTATTGCTTCGTATTCCTTTTCTATTTCAGCCTGAGCCGATTCTACATCAGCAATGGAATCGTTCACAGTTTCTTCTTCTATCTTAAAAATATTCAGAATTTTGTACATTACATTCTTTTCTTCTATTATCTCAGTCGTCTCTTCCTGACTGTTCTTGTTGATAGACTTTGTAATATCTCTGGGAAAACAAACTACCGTATCCGACTTAACACTTACAGCCAGTCTCTTTCCTTTCTTATCGTAAATAATCCCTCTACCTGCGTTTATTGAAATATCTCTTGACCATTGTTCAAAAGCTTCTTTCTTGTAAACATCTCCATCAATCAGTTGGAATTGGCCTAATCTCAAAATCAAAGCCACCATAAATGCAAAAAAAAGAAACATCAGAAAAATGATTCTTTTTTTTATATGTAAATTAGGTTTTGACATTTAAATACCCTCATCAGCAAACAACAAAAAAGTTTTTTCAATAATTCTATCAAGAGAAGCGCTATCGTTATAGAAACTGTCGTAGGCAAACTCACCATCCAGAGCATCGCTGTATTTTACGGCGATAAAACTGTTCTGATTGCTGTTTGCATAATCCATCCCTAGATAATTCATTGCATTTTTTTCGATTATGTTTGAATTTTTTATGCTTTCCAATGATATTAGTATATCTTCTTTTTGCTTGACAAGCAATTCAATTTCATTGTTTAAATTGTTAATTTCCATTTTGCTTTGTGTAATAGCTGCATAATTAAATATGATTCCAAGTGATAATACGAATAAAACTGCTGCAAACATAAAATATTTAAACTGAATAATGTTGTTGCTGTTTCTTTTATGTTTCTTTTTCTTAGATTTTATCAGTGCATCTTCTTTTATTCTATAATACCTTTCCACATCCTGATAATCTATTTTGTTTTTCCCAGTTATAGCAGCCATACTGTCACCTCATATTTTTTCCGCTATTCTAAGCTTTGCACTTCTGGATCTCGGATTATGTTCCAACTCCTCTTCCGTAGGTACTATCGGTTTACGTGTTATTATTTTTATTTCCTTTTTTTTATCACATGTGCATATTGGATGACTATCTGGACAAATACAATCCTTTTCAAGATATTTAAACTTGTTTTTTATAATTCTGTCTTCAAGAGAATGGAAAGTGATTACACACAATCTTCCTTTCTTTCCAAGATTATCAACCAGTGATGTTATTGTTTCTTCAATAATTTCAAGTTCCCTGTTTACTTCTATTCTTATAGCCTGGAATGTTCTCTTTGCAGGATGGGGTCCATCCCTTCTTGCTCCCTTGGGAACAGCCTTCTTTATTATGGTTACAAGCTGTCCAGTTGTTTCGACAAACGATTCTTTTCTTTCTTCAACTATGAATTTTGCTATCCTGGCAGCCCATTTTTCTTCTCCATATTCTGTAATTATTCTTCTAAGTTCTTCTTCCGTATATCCATTTACTATATGTCTTGCAGTGACATTTTGCCTTGAATCCATTCTCATGTCCAAGGGTGCATCATTCATATAACTAAATCCTCTTTCTGGATTGTCAAGTTGATACGAAGATACTCCGAGGTCTATGAGGGCGCCATCAATCTTCTCAATGTCCAGCCTCTTCAATATATCCCCAATATTTTTGAAATTGTCATAAACCGTTATTACATTGTCAAGGTCATGATATTTCGTCTTGAAATTGTTTATAGCTTCAATGTCCTGGTCTATAGATATAACCTTTCCCTTTAGACATCTTACTGCAATTTCAGAGGTATGTCCTCCGCCTCCAAGTGTGCAGTCTACATATATGCCGTCTTCTTTAATTTTTAACCCTTCAATGCATTCGTCAAACAATACCGGTTTATGCGAAAATTCCATGTAGCCCTCCTATATATTAAGCCCTAATTCAGTCATTTTTTCTGCCATATCTTCAAAATCCATATTTTCGTCATCTGAGTATTTATCCCAATCTTTCTTGTTCCAGATTTCAATACGGTTCAATACCCCTATAACTACAGCTTCATCCTTAAGTCTGCTGTATTCTCTTAGATTAGGAGGTAAAAGTATTCTACCCTGTTTGTCCATGCTGCACTCTATAAAACCAGACAACAGTTTTCTAGTGAATTTCCTCTGTTCATTGCTCAACACCGACAGTTTTTTTAGTTCATCAAGAAAAACTTCCCATTCGGAATTAGGATATACAAAAAGACAATTGTCAAAACCCTTGCCTAAAAAGAAACTTTCTCCTAATTCTTCCCTGAATTTTGCAGGTATAATAACCCTGCCTTTACTGTCAAATGTATGAAAGTATTCACCGGTAAACACTTTTATCACCACCTTATGGGTATATTATACCACAATGTGGGTTTTTTATACCACTATTTTGTTAAAAATCAAAAAAAACGAAAAAAAAGAACTTTTCACGTTAGTAAAAAGTTCTTTTAAATATTTAACTATTTTTTGGTCTTCTTCTTAAGAAAATATATATGATAGTTCCTAATAGAACCAGGGATGCACTGAGCAATTGAGCTACTCTGAAAGTACCAAAATACAAGCTGTCAATTCTCAAGCCTTCAATGAAAAATCTTCCTACAGAATAAAGTATTATATAAAGTGCAAATACTTCACCATCATTTTTCCTTCTTTTTTTCCTGTACCATACCAGGAATATGAATATAAGTACATTCCACAACGATTCATATAGGAAAGTAGGATGTACAATCTTTCCCCCTATGGCTATTCCCCAAGGTAAATCAGTTTCCACTCCATAGGCTTCTTGATTTATGAAATTACCCCATCGCCCTACAGCCTGTGCCAGTACAATGCTTGGAGCCGTAATATCTGCTATCTGCCAGAATTTCACCTTTCTAACTTTGCAAAATATTCCGCTTACCAGGACTGCAGCTATCAATCCACCATGTATGGCCAGACCGCCGCCTCTTATGTTTATCATTTCCATGATATTTCCATTATAATAATCAAAGTTGAATATTACATAATAGAGCCTTGCCCCTATAATGGCACTTGGTATTGCAAATATCAAAAGGTCTATAAGATCTTCTTCTCTAAAACCTATCCTTCTGCTTTCCCTCATAGCCAGCAATGTTCCAATCAAAACCCCCAATGCGATAAGTATTCCGTACCACATTATTTCTATTCCGAATAATTCAAAAGCTACTGGATTTATTTGAATCACCTCCAACAATATTCTATTATATATATTTTTAATGCTGTAGTCAAACTAAAATCCTCAGACCATTAAG
>NZ_CEZJXU010000148.1:0-1935 GCF_983023055.1 Dethiosulfatibacter sp.
TACCAATTGAAAACACTCTCTCTAAAGCATTAAAGGAAAGATCTATGGATTGAAGCCTTAGACCGAGATCATCAGAAAGCTTTCTATAGTCATCAATTAGCTTGGTAGGTACTGCATTAATCAGATAGCTTCCTTTTTTGACACCATCTTCAACATAATTTTTGATAACTCTAAATACTATTTTATATTCATCCAATACAACAGGCAGAAACTGTTCGAGTTCAAACCTAATCATTTGAATAGTTTCATCACTGCTTTTAACTACAGGAAGTTCAATCGTCCTCGTAATAAGTGATGTAGTATTTATACTGAATACTACATTTTTTATCTTGATACCATTTTTAGCTATTGTCTGCTTAATAACATTGCGAATGTTTTCATAGTCAATGATGTTTCCTTCACTCATTGAGTTCGCAGGAGTATTAACCGAAACTGCCTTGATAATATCGATATTTTTTTTGTCTGAGGAGCCTTCGATTATTTTAATGTGTTTGCTGCCGATATCAATTGATATATATTTAGCCATTTTACCCCTTACCTCCTAAAATATTAGATTGAAATACAATTCAAGTATTATGTTCCCAACTAGTATGTATGTTAGCGCAGCTAAAGATATAAATGGTCCAAAGGGAATAAAATCTTTCCTGCCTGCCTTGCCGGATATTATAAGACCTGTTGATATTACGGCTCCATATATGAAGCTTAGTACAGTGGTGAAAATTATACCTTCAAGTCCAAATAATATGCCTAGGACTCCCATGAGTTTTATGTCTCCTCCACCCATAGCATTAGTGATTACTGCTATAAGCAGGAAGAGTAGGAACCCAAATAAAAATCCGTAGAGATGATACAAATAACTACCTCTAAAAAGATATATACCCAGCAGAATTGTAAATATTCCACCAAAGATGTTTAAACCGTCAGGTATTGTCTTTGTATTCAGATCAATGACACTGATTACAATTAAAAGACTAGCTATACCTGCATAAAGAACAAAGTACAGTGTCAAACCATAATTCATAAAAATCAATACATATAAAATTCCGTTTAGGAGTTCAATTAACGGATACTGAATAGAGAAGGAAGCCCCGCAATAGCGGCATTTTCCTCTGTATAGAAAATAATTGAGTACCGGAATCATATCAAGAAAATTCAATCTATGCCTACAGCTCCCGCAGCTGGATGGCGGAGATACTACGGACTTTTCTTCCGGTATTCTGTAAATACAGACATTTAGAAATGAACCTATAAACAATCCAATTAAAAGTATATATACTGCTATTAATATCATATTATGTCCTTAAATTGTTAATATTTGTTAATATTATACCATAAGTGAACATAGATTAACAAAGTTTTTTTGCAAAGAAAAAAGAAACCTTTCGGTTCCCCTCTTAGCAAAACTATCAACAATGACCCCATAAAACCAATTTAACCACAACGAACATCAAGAACTCAAAGAATCCATTTGCAATAACTCATACTCATATGACAGGCACGTCTCTTTGTTTTCATTTTTCGGAGGTTTCACAGGCACATAGAAGTTTAAGTTTCATAAACTCATTTAACAGATACACCTATTATCATACGCTCTTTTATAATAATTAAGGAGCCGGAAATAATGTATCTCCATCCACAACAACAGTAACAACATCTCCTGTTCCAGGTGTAACAAATATTTTCACTGAATCATTATCTAAAGGTAGATTTTTATAGTCTTTAGATTGTAATTTAATATTTTTATCTAATACTCCTGCTGCTTCAAGTTCCTCAAAATCAACAGTTCCCGTATCCAAATTATTTTTTGCATAATGTAATTCGGAAGCATGCGCTATTGAAGCGGCAGCTCTATAATCTGATTCTAGTCTTGTACGTTCTTGAACATTAATATATCTCGGGACAGCAATTAAAGCAATAATTCCTAATACAACAATA
>NZ_CEZJXU010000148.1:1945-5319 GCF_983023055.1 Dethiosulfatibacter sp.
TTTCATATATTCACCTTCTTTTTTTAAAATGCAGTCTATATAGACTGCATTTTAAAAACTTTTATTTTTATGGGAATTGAATTATAGATCCATCATTAGCAGTAATAGTAACTTGCAATACACCATCTGTATTTGCATCAAAATCTATATCGGTTATATTAGTAGAGGTTTCAATATTACCACTAAATGATGCAGATTGTAGCATTACAGCTGTATCCAATAAATTTTCACCTTGAAGCAAGTCTATTGTAATAGTAGTAAAATCTGTTACATTCTCCTGCGCAGCATATATTTCAGATGCTTTTTGTATTCCTGCAACTGCTGTTTCATCTGATGACAATCTTGAATTTTCTTGTACATTTAGAAATCTTGGTACTGCTATCACTGCAATAATACCCAATACTGCCAATACTACAATTAACTCAATAAGTGTAAATCCTTTCTTGTTCTTTAATCTGTTTACCATTTTAAACATATTATTTCCTCCTAAAAATTTAATTTTTCCATCTGCTTATTTAATACCCTTGATAATAATCTTTATTCACTAATTTAAGATTTTTTTAACTTATTACTTAACCGTCTTAACCATATCAAACATAGGCATCATCATAGCAATTATAATAGAACCTACAATTACTGCCATTACAACAATCATAAGAGGTTCTATCATTGATGTTAATTTTTGAATTGCAGAATCAAGTTCTTCATCATAGAAATCTGCTGTTTTGTCGAGAATATCTTCAAGTGCTCCGGAATCCTCTCCGATTTTAATCATTGAAGGAATCATTGGAGGAAAGATATTATAACGTCTTATTGGTTCGGACATTCCAACGCCTTTTTTTACATCATCAGCAACTTTTCCAAGAATATGTTCGACATATTTATTTCCAGTAACACGACTGGTTACTTCAATAGCTGTAAGAAGCTCAACTCCTGATCCAATTAGAGTAGCCATAGTCCTTGTGAATCTGGCAGAAACGATTTTCACACTTACATCCTTATAAATAGGAATTCTTGTGAGTTTGAATCTGTCCTGTTTTATTCTTAACTCTTGTGATGTTTCTATTTTTGTCATAGCAAGAGCTATTGCAGCACCCCCAAATACAAGCACATACCACCTTGCTATAATAAAATCACTTATAGCCATCATAATTCGTGTTGGCAATGGAAGTTTTACTCCTGAACTTTCGAACATGGATACAAATGTAGGCAATACCTGGGTCAGCATGAATATAACAACAAGTAGTGTAACAATAACAAGTATTACAGGATATGCCATAGCACTCTTTACCTTGTTTTCTATCTTGAATTCTTTCTCGAAGTGCTCTGCAAGTCTGGTCATCATAACATCAAGGTTACCACTTAGTTCTCCAGTTTCAACCATGGATATCATGATATTTGGAAAGACATCTGCATGTTGCTTCAGGGCTTCTGAAAATGTATAACCTTTTTGGAGTTGTTCATAAATATCAGCGATTATTATTTTAAACTTCTTTTTTTGTGTCTGCTGCTGGACAATATCCAAACAGTTTATTATTGGAATACCGGCATTAAGCATTGCCTGGAACTGCCGACAAAATACAGCCAGATCCTTAGCTTTAATCTTTGTAAACTTTGACATTATTCCTTCTGTATCCTTGTATCCCTTGTCTTCAGATATTTCAACTGGATAATACTTCTTATGCTTAAGCATTTCAGCCACATCAGAAGCAGTTGATGCTGTATAATTGCCTCGGATTCTTGAACCTTTGTTGTTTAATGCGGTGTATTTAAAACTAGGCATATTGTAACCCCCTCTTTAAGCCATAACAAAACGTTTGATATAATCTCTGTCAATACATGATTGGAATAGAGTCTGTTTTGATATGGTATTTGATCTGTAAAGATTCAATAGGTCGCTGTCCATTGTATGCATGCCAAACTTGGACCCAGTCTGTATGCTGTTCATTATCTGGTGAGTTTTCTTTTCTCTTATTGTGTTCTTTATTGCAGGTGTTGCCATCATAACTTCAGTAGCAACAGTTCTTCCTCCCTGATTTTTAACAAGAAGTTGTTGTGATACTACAGACTGAAGTACATTTGCTAGCTGTACTGCAACTTGTTGCTGCTGATGTGGAGGGAAAACATCGATTATTCTGTCAATTGTGGCAGCAGCACCTATTGTATGAAGTGTTGAAAAAACAAGGTGACCTGTTTCAGCTGCAGTCAATGCAATTTCAATGGATTCATGATCACGCATCTCTCCAAGTAATATTACATCAGGATCCTGCCTAAGACATGATTTTAGTCCTTGACCAAATCTATCAAAATCTGATCCCATTTCTCTTTGGTTTACTATGCATTTATTATGTCTGTGAAGATACTCTATTGGATCCTCCAGAGTGATTATATGATTGTTCCTTTCCTTGTTTATAATATCAATCATGGAAGCAAGGGTAGTAGATTTACCACTACCTGTAGGTCCTGTTACAAGAACCATTCCTCTTTTAAACTTTGTAAGCTCTCTTAATATTGGTGGCAGTCCTAGTTCCTCAAGAGTTGGAATAGTAAGTGATACAGCCCTAACAGCTATACTTATAGAACCTCTCTGTTTGAAGGCATTGATCCTGAATCTCCCGGTATCTGCAACAGACATTGAGAGGTCGGCATCTCCCTTTTCTTCAATCATCTTCATGTGCTTATCTGTAAGAATCTGCTTGGCAATATTCATTGTGTCTTCAGTTGACAATATCTTGTCATCAACTATTTCAAGCTTTCCATCGATTCTCATTGTAAGGTAGTATCCTGCTGCTATATGAAGGTCAGAAGCCCCCATACTAATGGTTCTTTTTAGTATTTCATGAATATTATACATATAACCCCTCCCAATTATTCTACAGTGTATGCAACTCTGAGCATTTCTTCCACTGTGGTTTTTCCTTCTATTACCAGATCAATACAGTTGTCTCGCAGTGTTTTCATTCCTTGTCTGTCAGCAGCCGCCCTTATAGCGTCAGTTGATTCAGTTTTATCAATTTCTTTTCTTACATCAGATGTCATCCTCATGAGTTCATGTATTGCTGTTCTTCCCATGTATCCGGAATTATAGCATTTTTTACAACCCTTTCCTCTGAATAACTGCATGTCCTCTTGAACATTTAGAAGCTTTTTCTCTGATTCTGTTATAAAATAAGATTCTTTACAATGTGGACATATGGTTCTCACAAGTCGCTGTGCCACTATTCCTTTTACAGATGTAGATATCAAATAGGGTTTAACACCCATGTCGATCAGTCTCATAATGGTTGATGGTGCATCGTTTGTATGGAGTGTACTTATTACTATATGACCTGTTATGGCGGCCCTTACAGCAATCTGTGCAGTCTCCATATCCC
>NZ_CEZJXU010000149.1:0-5297 GCF_983023055.1 Dethiosulfatibacter sp.
TTGAAACTACAAGAGTTTTCCAAACGTCCTGATAATATAATTATTGCTAATCCTCACAAAATTCATCTTTTAGCAAAAATCTAGTGAGTCAAAAATGAAAAAAACAGTCATTTTTGACTCACTAGTTTATTTCTACAAATTATTATCTGTTGAATTTAGGGCATTACAAGAATTATATCAGAAATTAGTAGTTGGCACTATACTTGCAATAGATATAGTATACTATTATTTTTGATAAAGGAGGGTACATTAGTTGAATAGAAAAATTACCGGTATGCTTGTGTTTTGCATCTTTATTTGGGGTGTAGGAGTACCGATGGCAAAGAACGGAGTAATGAACATGGATGTTCATGCATATTCCTTTTACAGATATCTTGTTGCAACAGTTAGCTGTTTATTGATTATGGCATTTAAAAGGGAGTACAAAATTGATATCAAAGATATTTTACCATTGGCATTAATCGGTTTCTTTTTTGTCTTTCTTCAGCAAAAGATTTATCTTGAAGGTGCATACCTGACTACTGCTGGTAATAATGCAGTAATATGTGCCACAATTCCAATAATCACAATATTCATAAACGGGATTTTGAAATATGAAGTGATTACAGTAAAACAAATTACTGGGACTATGGTTTCCCTGGCTGGAGTTGTAATTGTAATTTTTTTCAATGGAGGTGAAATCATACTGAATGTAGCTGTGAAAGGCGACCTGATGGTTCTTGTTTCTATGTTTTTGTGGTCTGCATACATCATAGCAAACAAGAAATATATAATGAAGTATTCTTCTGAATTGGTAGTGGGATACACAATGTGTTTTAGCCTTGTTTTTATGTATGTATTTTGGTATAGTGACATTAAAAGCGTTCATCCAAGTGCGATTGATTTTGACAACTGGATTAACATCATTCTTACTGGAATGGTAATGACAACGGTTGTAAATATTATGTGGAATCAGTGTGTGAAAGAGATTGGTTCAGTAAAGGCTTCAGTTTATTATAATATATCGCCGATATTGTCAATCGCTATAGGCATTGTCTGGCTGAATGAACAGCTCAATGTATATATGATAGTAGGAGCACTACTGACAATATCCGGTGTTTTCTTTTCACAGTACAGAGTTTCAAGTCAGGAAAAGGAAGTCGGATATCTGGAGGTTGAATGATGAAGATGATTCAAAAGGAGTTCATTATGGAAAAAATATTGAGTAATGAGGAAATTCTTGAAAAGATATTGCCGTATAAAACATTGAGAAGGATTTTGGATAATGTTTTCGATGAAATATTTGTCTATGACAGCAACTACAGGGTAGTATACGTAAATGATGCCTGTAGAAGGCACTATGGACTGTCGCCTAATGAAATGATAGGGAAGACATTCCAGGAGTTGCTGAAGGAAGAGGCGTATTGGTATCCGTCGCTTTTGCCTATTGTGTACAAGGAAAAGAAATTTGTGACCATGGAACAAACGTTTTACTTCGGTCATAAAATTGTCACCACAGGAGTTCCACTGTTTAATGAGAATGAGGAGATTGAATTTGTTATTTTCTGCTGCAGGGATGATACGATTAAACAGCAACTTATGCGTCAAAGGATAGAAGCGGAAAATAAGATTAAGGAAAAAACGAAAAATGAGACAGTAGGCTTAGAGCAGTTAATACCGGAAGAGAAGAGAATCATATATAAAAGTGAAGAGATGAAGAAGGTTATGAATCTTGCAAAGGTGCTTGCCCAGGTTGATACAACTCTTCTTATTTATGGTGAAACCGGAACTGGAAAGAGTCTATTGGCTAGGTATATACACGATAAAAGCAGTAGAAGTGAGAACCCTTTTCTTGAAATAAACTGTGCTGCAATCCCTGAAGGACTTTTGGAGTCGGAACTTTTCGGTTATACGAAGGGAGCTTTCACAGGAGCAGATGAGATGGGGAAAATAGGCCTGGCAGAGATGGCTGATCGAGGGACTCTTTTTCTTGATGAAATTGGAGAACTGACGCCGAAGCTGCAGTCTAAGCTGCTTCAAGTTATACAGGACAAGAGGTTTATTCCAATAGGAGGAAAGGAGAGTATTACTGTTGATGTTAGGATTATAACTGCAACAAACAACAATCTTTATGAAATGGTTCAAAACAAGAAATTCAGGGAGGATCTATACTGGAGGCTTAATGTTGTAGATATTGAAACGCCTCCGTTGAGAAAACGCAAGGAAGATGTTATAGTACTCAGCAACTATTTCCTGAAAAAATTAAACGAAAAGTATAAATTTGCAAAGTATTTTTCGAAAAATGCTATGAACAAACTTATAAATCACAGCTGGCCTGGAAATGTAAGAGAATTGCAGAATCTTGTTGAAAGGCTAGTTATAACATCACCCAAGCCAACTATTATGGCTGAAGATTTTCCTGGTTTCTTTGATAAGATAGGCAATGCCAAACTTTTAAGTGATATAGAATCATTTGATGTAGCAGTTGAAGCCTTTGAGAAGTCGTTGATAGTTGATGCATTCAACAAATATAAGTCATCTAGAAAGATATCAGAAAAACTAAATATCAGTCAGTCAAAGGCTAATCGGTTGATAAATAAATATTGCAAATAGCACAAATACTCTCTTGATAAAAAAAGAGAGTATTTTTTAATCGTAGTGAGTCATAATTGAGAAAACTAACATTTTTGACTCGAATAATTTAATTGGTTTTATTAAGTGTATTGATAAAACCGTTGAAAATTAGCGGTTTCTTATTTTGGCACGTTATTTGCTTAGTATATTACTGAACAAGCATTGATATTCAATATTGAGTATTTATAACGTGTCAAGGAGGTGGGTTGTCAAATCTGAGAAACAATGCTTGAGAAGATAATTATTAAAGGAGGATTTATTGATGACTAATAATCACAAAACAGAAATTAAATGGGGTATTACCATTATGTGTATGATAGCCGTAGGCTTACTGAGTATAATAGGTATAGTTTTTCCGGATTCTACACTTAATATCATGGGCAAGCTAATGAGCTTCGTAACAAATCAGCTTGGATGGATATTCTACGTGTATGTATTCTTTTCATTCGGAGTAATAATGTTCTTCACATTCACAAAATATGGAAGTATAAAACTTGGTGGAGGAGCTCCCAAGTACAGCAAACTGCAGCTTTTCTCAATGTTATTTGCAGCTGGAATGGGTGGAAGTACAATGTACTGGGCATTCATTGAGTCGACATATTATTATATGTCACCGCAGTTCGGTATGATTGATAAGGCTGAAATCATGGAGCAGGCACTGGCGTTCAACTTCAATCACTGGGGATTGTCAGCATGGGCTGTTTATACAATATGTGCAATTCCATTCTTGCTTGTGTACTATGCCAAGAAGAGAAAGGACCTGAGTCTTGCTGGAGTAACGAACGCACTGTTTGATGATAAACTGTCCGAAAGTACCAAATCTGGTATAGACTTACTTTTCTTAATTGTCGGTCTTGGAGCTGTGGCAGTAACATTGGGTCTTGCAATACCTATGATTTCAGGAGTAGTAGGCGGATTGCTGGGTATAGAAACTACCATGATGCTTGGTATATCCATAATCCTAGGTATAACGCTGATATTCTCTCTCAGCTCATTCGTTGGCCTAGACAAGGGTATGGCGAAGTTTTCAGACTGGACAATCAAGCTTGCTTTCCTATTGATAATGATAATATTCATATTTGGACCTACTACATTGATAGTAAACAATACGATAAACGCAACAGGTATTTTCTTTGATGATTTCTTTAGAATGAGTCTTAATACTGATCCTTTTGGAGGAAGTGGATTTCCTCAAGGATGGACCATCTACTTCATAGCAAACTGGGCTTCATACGGACCGGGTATGGGAGTATTCCTTACAAAAATAGCAAAAGGACATAAACTTAGAGATGTACTTGCACTTGTAATGATTGCAGGTCCTATGGGATGCTTTGCACTACACGGAGTATGCAACACCTTTACTCTTGATTTGTATAACAGAGGCGTAGTTGATGCAGTTGGAATGCTTAATGAAGGAAATGCTTCGGGTCTAGTTTCAGCAGTACTTAATACTTTACCGATGCCTGCATTGATGATAACAATTTACATGATGGTTATGATACTGTTTACGGTTACTACTCTTGATGCAAATGCATTCTCTTTAGCAAGTGTTGCCAGCAAGAAACTTGGAAAGGATGGCAATCCGTCTCCATGGAACAGGATAATATGGTGTCTGCTGCTTGTAGCGGTTCCGATAGTATTTGTATTGATAGGTGCGGACATGAATGTAATTAAAGTGTTCCCGATGCTTGTTCTAGTACCGATGATACCTCTATATATTGTTATTGGATACAAGGCAGTTAAATACGCTCAGAGTACATTTGGAAATATGGAATTGAAGGAAATAGAGGAATGGAATAAAAAGCTTGATGATGATGAACTGGAAGCCGAGGCTATATAGACGGGAATTTAAAAAACAACGAGGAGATTATTGATGAAACCATTAAAGATAAAAAAAGTGGAACTGATTACATATGGCGATCCTAATCAGGATAAGCCATGGTGGGCATTGTCGAACAAGCCTGCTTACTTTACGCACAATGTTTGCAAGATTACAACAGAGGACGGTTATATCGGATTGGGAAGTACATATAGCTTTTGTGACGACGATTTTGAGTATGCAACATTTGAATCGGCGAGAACATATGCGGATGCTATATTAGGAGAGTCGGCACTGGACAGGGAAGCTTTGTGGTACAAGATGATGGGCAAGCCAAATTCAATGGCAAATGCACCTGTATCAATGTATGACATGGCACTATGGGATATAGTTGGCAAATATGCCAAATTGCCTCTATACCAGCTTCTTGGAGGATACAGGGATAAGATATTGGCTTATGCAAGTGGTATGACATATAATACGATTCCCGAGTATCTTGAAGTTGTTCAAGAAGCAATGGATCACGGTTATAAGGCATTCAAGCTTCATTGCTATTGTATTTTTGATAAGGACCTGGAGCTGGTTAAGGCAGTACAAGAGAAATTCGGTAATTCTGGAATGAGGTTCTCACTTGACCCTGACTTGAGATATAACAGGGAGGACTCAATCAAGATGGCAAGAGTCTTAGAGGATTTTGGATGGGATTGGCTTGAGTCTCCAACTTCAGACTATGACTACATAGGATACAAGAAGATAGTGGACAAAACCAATATACCCCTTTCATGCGGAGGAAACCTAATGCTAAATCTGCAGGAGATAGCAAACTATATACGACTTGATGCTTGGACTGATGTTAGGGCAGACA